>CANQUO010000180.1 GCA_947627085.1 uncultured Oscillospiraceae bacterium | reverse complement strand
CGGAGAAGCCGTCGCCCATGGTGACCACCCGGACGATGTCCCCGTATTTCTCCCCGAAGAGGGCCTGAGCGCCCAGCTTTTTCGCCTCGGCGATGGGCAGCTCCTGTGTCTTGATGCCGTCGCCGGAGAGCACCTCGCGGTTCACGATATCGGCGACGCTCAAAAGCTCCTCGCCGGTGAGGGCCGCGAAGTGGGTGAAGTCGAAGCGGAGCCTGTCGGGCTCCACCAAAGACCCGGCCTGGTGCACATGGTCGCCCAGGACCTGCCTTAAGGCGGCGTTCAGTGAGTGGCGGAGTGGGCGCGCTTTATGGCCTCCCGGCGCTCCCGGTCGATGGCGGCGGCGACGGTGTCGCCCAGCTTCAATGAGCCCCGGGTCACTTTGCCGTAGTGCATGTACTTGCCGCCCTTGTTTTTCTGGACGTCCGTGACCTCAAAGGTCATGTCCCCGGTGGATATCACGCCCCGGTCGCCCACCTGGCCGCCCATCTCGGCGTAGAAGGGGGTCTTATCGAGGACGACGATGCCCTCGACGCCGGACATCAGCTCCTCGGCCTGCTCGTTTTCCACAACCAGGGCTACCACACGGGCGTCGTCAATGGATGCCTCGGTGTAGCCCACAAATTTCGTCTCGGGCACGTCCTTGCCGAACTCCACGCCGGCCCAGCCCAAGTCCCCCAGGGCCTCCCGGGCCTTGCGGGCGCGCCGGCGCTGTTCCTCCATCTGGGCCTTGAAGCCATCCTCGTCCACACTCATGCCCTGCTCCTCCACCATCTCCCGGGTGAGGTCGATGGGGAAGCCGTAGGTGTCGTAGAGCTTGAAGGCGTCCGCGCCGGAAAAGACAGTCTCGCCCTTTGCTTTGTGGTCCGCGAGCATGTCGTTGAATATTTTTATTCCGCCGTCGATGGTCTTGGCGAAGCTCTCCTCCTCCACCCGGATGACGCGCTTGATGTAGTCGTGCCGCTCCCGAAGCTCCGGGTAGTGGCCCTCGTTTTCATGGACCACCGTGTCCACCACCTCGAAAAGGAAGGGGTCGGTGACTCCAAGGAGCCTTCCGTGACGGGCGGCACGCCTCAAAAGCCGGCGCAGTACGTATCCGCGCCCCTCGTTGGAGGGCAGTACGCCGTCGCAGATCATGAATACGCCGGAGCGTATGTGGTCGGTTATGACGCGGAGGGAGACGTCCATTTTGTGGCTTTCGCCGTAGTGCGCCCCGGTGAGCTCGCTGACCTTATTTGTGATGTTCATCACCGTGTCCACATCGAAGAGGCTGGCCACGTTCTGGCACACGCAGGCAAGGCGCTCAAGGCCCATGCCGGTGTCGATGTTCTTCTGCTTGAGCTCGGTATAGTGGCCCTCGCCGTCGTTGTCAAACTGGGAGAACACCACGTTCCAGACCTCGATGTACCTGTCGCAGTCACATCCCACGTGGCAGTCGGGCTTGCCGCAACCCCACTCCTCGCCACGGTCGTAGTAAATTTCGGAGCAGGGGCCGCAGGGGCCGGAGCCGTGCTCCCAGAAGTTGTCCTCACGGCCAAAACGGACTATGCGGTCCTCGGGCACGCCCACCACGTCATGCCAGATGTGCCATGCCTCGTCGTCGGCGGGGGTCATGTCGTCCCCGGCGAACACGGAGGGGTAGAGGCGCTCAGGGTCAAGGCCCACCCAGTCGGGGCTTGTGAGAAATTCCCAGGCCCAGGGGATGGCCTCCTTTTTGAAGTAATCCCCGAAGGAGAAATTGCCCAGCATCTCAAAATATGTGCCGTGGCGGGCCGTGTGGCCGATGTTCTCGATGTCGCCGGTGCGTATGCACTTCTGACAGGTGGTCACCCGGTGCCGCGGCATTGAGCATTTCCAACATCGCCTGTTCGTCATCGAAGGTGGTCACCCGGTGCCGCGGCGGCTCCTGTTCGCCGGTGAAGAAGGGCTTCATGGGGGCCATGCCGGAGTTTATGAGAAGAAGGCTTGCGTCGTTCTGGGGGATAAGGGAGAAGGAGGGCAGTCTAAGGTGGCCCTTGGATTCGAAAAAGCGAAGGAACATCTCCCGAAGCTCGTTGAGGCCGAATGGTTTCATATGCGTTTAATTCTCCTTGTTTATCTTTCTTCCGCCGGGGCCGCCGGAACGGGCGGCCCGGTTATTTGTCTCCGCCGTACTCGTCGGAGTTGACGAAATTCGTAAACTCCCTGTACGTCTCAAAGAACTGATGGGTCTTATTTTTGCCAAGGGCGTAATAGTAGTAGCTGGTGCTCCTGGGCTGAAGGGCCGCCCTGATGGAGGCGATGCCCGGGTTTGCGATGGGTCCCGCCGGCAGTCCCGGATAGAGGTAGGTGTTGTAGGGGCTGTCGATTTCCGTTGAGTACTCCTCTCCGGTGTCGGCGATGACATAGTAGATCGTGGCGTTTATCTGCAGGAACCCGTTGGTGCCCTGTCTGTCCGGGTGCCGCAGGCGGTTATATATTACCGAGGATATGAGATCGCGCTCGGCGTCGTTGCCGGCCTCCTTTTCGATCATGGAGGCGATAATGAGAATCTGCCACCTTGAGTAGCCCTGCTCCTGGGCCAGGGCGTCGAAGTCCTCCTCCCACTTGCGCTTGAAGTTGTCGAGAAACTTGCTTATGACATTGGCCGGGTCGTCGTCCACGTAAAATTCGTAGGTGTCCGGGAAGAGGTACCCCTCCAGCCGCTTTTCCTGACCCAATGTGCCCTTGTCAAGGAAGTCGTAGTCAAAATCGTAGTTTTTGAGGGCGTCCAGAAGCTCCTCACGCTCGCAGACGCCGTTCTCCACCAGAAGGTCCACTATCTGGGTGATGGAATAGCCCTCCGGTATGGTGAGGGTGGTGGTATCCCTGGGACCCTTGGCACCGGTCATGCCGTGGACCAATGCCCGGTAGTCGTAGACCATGTTGAGGGTGTAGGTCCCGGGCTTCAGCATGTCGCCGGACTTGGAGAATTTTACATAGAGCTTGAAAAGCCACCTGTATTTTATGAGCCCCTTCTGATAAAGCTCCTCGGCGACCTTCTCGATGTCGGCCACGTTGACCTCCACGGTCTCCGTCTCTCCCTCGTCGTTCTCCTCCTGGCGCTCCTCTACGTGGAAGATGTCCTCCGGCAAGGTGACCTCCACGGGGACGTCGTCCCCGTCAAGACCCAGCACGTCGGTGGCCCATATCCAGCCCACGCTGGCCAGCACCGCGCTTACGCACACCACGAAGAGGAACATCAGTATACCCGACAGGCACCCGGTGCGCTTTGTGCGCCCACGGCTGACGGCCCTCTCGTCCACGTCGGCGTACTCCGAGTCGAAGTCGAACTCCACCTCGAAGTTGTCGGCGTTGGTTTTCCGCTTTCCGCTCCGGCCTGAGGCTCCGGCCCGGGGGGTGGCGCTCCGGGGCTGAGACGGCTGGACGGGCCTGGCGGCGGAGGGCGTATCCGGCACTATGGGCCGCTGTATCCCGGGCTGGGCGGGCCTTTGACTCTGTGACCCGGCGGGCCTCGCGGGCGTCCGGGCTATGGGGGGCATATCCGGGGCGATGGGCCTTTGTATCCGGGGCTGGGCGGGTCTCTGGGACTGGGGCTGTGATACGGGAGGCTCCGGGGCCGCACCGGGGACTATGGGCCGCTGTATCCGGGGCTCCGACCGCCCCGCGCCGGAAGCTTCGCGGGTCTCCGGCGGACGGGCGGCGGGCTCCGGCCCGCTTCGGCTTATATATTCGATGGTTAAGCCCGGCTCCACGGGAGCGGAGGGGGAGCTTTCTATAAAGGGCTCGTCCCCGCCCTCCGGAGCGCCCTTGGGCGTCTCATTTTTTGCCGGGGCCGGCTTTTCGGGTTGCGCGCCGGGTCCGGGGTCGACCTTGAAATCGTCGCCCATGAGCTCCTTCCAGAATTCCTGATTTTTATCGGACATGTCTTTCCTCCTGAAGAAATACCGCGAAAAACCGCGGTGACACGAAAGGCCGCAAACG
>CANQUO010000179.1 GCA_947627085.1 uncultured Oscillospiraceae bacterium | reverse complement strand
GATGCCCCGGCAGGAGTCGCACTGATTGCAGGGGTCGCCGTTTACCGGGTGCTCGCAGTTTAAGGCCCGGGAGAGTATCTTGGCGCAGGTGGTCTTACCCGTGCCCCGGGTACCCACGAAGAGATAGGCGTGGGAGGTCCGGCCCGACTCCACCTGGCGGCGGAGCGTCTCGGTCACGTGCTCCTGACCCACCACGTCCTCAAAGGTCCGGGGGCGGTATTTTCGATAAAGCGCCTGGTACACGCGCACACCTCCCTCTACTGAAAAAGCCCGGAGACCCCGGGCTTTCTTAGATATCACGCAAAGGGGGACCGCGAACCTGCCTTTGACCGGAACGATATACCCGGAACGCCAGGGCACGACTCAGAGCCGGCTGCCTCGCGGCACACGCCGGGTTCCGCTTAATGCTGCTCGGTTCCCCGCCTGACATGGTTCACGGGCCGGCGTTGCGTGAGACCGACTCATCAACACCGTCCCCTGACGGCAGACGGCACATCGCCCGACCGGGGGCAGGACTTCATCCCCGCTATAGCGGCTTGCGGGCAACAGGGCACCGCTATCTCCCCGACTATCGCGGTCCCCCTTCACGTGATAACATTCAGATTATACACCATTTTTGATAAAATAGCAACAACTTTTACTGAGCAGTTGCCGGAGATTTTTCCTTGGCGGATTCTAAAATGTATTTAGGACAGGCGGAGACTGATCCGCCTGTTACTTTATTTAGGGCAGTGCCCTGGGAAGGAGTCCGGAAATGGACGAGAAAGAGATCTTCATTGACACAAGCTATGAGGGTTATACCTTCGTAGGCGCTCAATATGGGCGGTTTACGCCGCAGGGCGAGACACGTGAGAGGGACTACTACAATATTTTCGTTGTCTCACGCTTCAGCGAAAGCGGCAATAACCATACTGTCGGCGTGAAGGCCGAGAAGCTTAAGTGCGTTTCTTCCGATGTTTGGATTGGCCTTAAACCGGGTGACGAGGTCATGATCAGCTTTGACCGTTTCGGTCGTGTCCAGCAGGTCGGTAAAGTTGACTAAGCAGCCGACTTACAATGACATAGCAAAGTTGTGTCCCAATTACCCCGCCAAGTGCGTGAAGTGCCAGCATCGGCCTTGGTGCTGGAAGTATAACACCGAGAACAGGGCCAAAAGCAATCAAGACAATTCCTGAGTCATTTTTATTCTCCTTTCACCCCCCGGAGTCGCTCTCCGGGGGGAGCCCCCTCCCATTAACAAGGGGGCTCTATCTACAATACACGCAGGGGGTCACGAAAATGGAAAGTAATATTGATGAAAATGTCATTCTTTTTGACTGGTTGTCTTTCACCAGCAAACGGCATACACCCCAAGAGCTCATATCTGCTCTGGGCCTTTCGCATCTCCCCTTTACCGAGCTCGACACCGGCGTAAACGGTTATAACTGCCGTCTCTACTTTGACCATATTCATGTCTGCTACAACGGCGGCAACGAGGATCACGGCGGAATGGGCGTCAACGTTTTTATGTCCGGGCAAGGTTGTCGTGTATTTGAAAGTAATACTACCCTTAAAAATAAATGGATGGATCTCTTTCACTTCATTTTTGCTAACAATTTGAATATTTGCCGCCTGGACGTGGCCTACGACGACCAATCCGGTCTTTTAGATATAAAGCGCGTATGCGCGGACACCTTCAACCATCTATACATAAGCCCCATCCTGTGTTTCAAAATGCCAGTGGAAAACGCCTTGGCAGTGTGGTATAATCCTATTGAGTATTGAGCCAAAAAACCTTGACGGAAGGCGGTGGTGGGATGGAATATGCGATAGCGATATGCGACGATGCGGACGTTGACCGGCGGAGTATCGGCGACATGGTGCGGCGGTGGGCGGAGGAGGCGGGGTGTAGTGTGCGGGTCGATGGATTTCCCTCCGCTGAGAGCTTTCTTTTTGAATACGACCGGAACAAGTGCTATGACATATTGTTGCTTGACGTGGAGATGCGGGACATATCCGGCATCGAGCTTGCAAAGAGGGTGAGGGCCCAGCGCGGACGGGCGGAGATCGTGTTCATCACCTCCCACTTTGAGTTCATCGCCGAGGGGTACGAGGTGGACGCGCTACACTACCTCGTAAAGCCGGTAGCGGAGGAAAAGCTTTCGGAGGTGCTGGACCGCGCGGCGGAGAGGCTGGCTGTGGAGCCGCCCTCGGTGGTCGTAAGCTTCGACGGCGGGACAGTGAAGCTTCCTGAGGCGGACATTCTCTACGTTGAGGCCTTCGCTCACTACATCGAGATCCACACCCGCACGGACGTATACAGGCTCAAGGAGAGCATCACCGCCTTTGGGGAGCGGCTTTCCGGCGACTTTTTCCGCGCCCACCGCTCATACATCGTCAATCTGAGGGCGGTGGAGCGGATTTCCCGGACGGGCGTGACGCTCACGGGCGGGGCTGAAATCCCTCTGTCCCGTGGGAAGTACGACGACGTGAACCGGGCGTTCATAGAGAGGAATTGAGATGTTAAAGCGCACATATTTAAAGCTGGTGGAATACCAGACCGAGCAGTCCCGGCGGCACCTTGAGGAGGTGCGGAGCATCCACCGGGAGATGCGGGGCTACAAGCACGACTTCCACAACCACCTTCAGACGTTGAAAAGCTATCTGGACGCCGGGGACGTGGAGCGGGCGCGGGAGTACGTCCTTGAGCTGGACGAGCGCCTCATGAACGTGGATACCCTTCTCAAGACCGGCAACGTCTCCCTGGACGCCATTCTCTCCGCCAAGCTGGCCCAAGCCAAAAGCGAAAATATAACCGTCACGGTGAAGGCCAACGTGCCGGATGGGCTGACGGTCAGCGACCTGGAGCTCAGTATTGTCGTGGGCAATCTCCTGGACAACGCCATTGAGGCGTGCCGAAGCGCCCAGGGCGAGCGTTTCATCCGCTTATTTCTCGGCATGAAGGGGAAGATGCTCTATTTCTCCATGCTCAACTCAGCCGGGGCCAAGCTCAAAAAATCCGGGACGCTCTTTGCCACTGGAAAATCCGGTGCCCACGGCTTCGGCCTCCGCCGGGCGGAGGCCATCATAAAGGACCACGGCGGGTGGGTCAAATACAACAGCGAGGACGGGGCCTTCACCTCCGAGTTTCTGGTCCCGGCCCTCCCCTAAAACGCAATTCGTGCACCGCTGGCGACAGTTGGTGCACGAATTTACTTTTTTGGGGCAGAATGTGCTACGATGGGCGCGAAAGGAGTGAAATACCTTGGAATATGAAAAGGACCCAAACAGGAAGCCGTACAAGTCGGCGCTGAGTAACGCCCTCTGGAGCTTTCAGCAGATGCTCCGAAGCGCCCCGGCGGCTCTGATCTTCCTGCTTTTGCAGCTGCCCCTGGCAGTGTTCCTGGCCTGGAGCGAGGTGCGCCTGCCGGCGCTGGTTGTGGGAGAGGTGACGGCTGGGCGGAGCTTCGGGGAGGCGGCGCTGGCGGTGGGGCTGATGCTGGGGTTGATGCTGGCGGCCACGGCTGGCCGGGACATTTTTGTAAGATTGGCGGATAACGTTCTGAATATCTACTGGGACATCATGGGCGCGGAGCTCTCCCGCCGGTCCGTCCGGTGCTTCTACCAGACCTTTGAGCGCAAGGAGACCCGGGACATGCATGACCGGGCCGTCCTGGCCATCTCGTCCTGGAACGGGGTACTGCCCTTGTGCGACACGCCCCGGCGGGCGGTGAAGCTCATGGAGTACGCGCTGTGCTACGCCCTTCTGGGGGCGGTGATCTCCGGCGTCAGCCCCTGGCTGGTACTTATGCTGACCGTGGCTCCTCTGGTGAACATCCTATGCGCACGGGCTTACAGGAAATGGGAATACTCCATCCGGGCGGCCCGGACGGACAACAACGCAAAGCTCGATTACGTCATCCGAACGTCGGGGGACTACGACTACTGGAAGGACATCCGGGTCTACGGCATGACCGGGTGGCTCCGGAG
>CANQUO010000178.1 GCA_947627085.1 uncultured Oscillospiraceae bacterium | reverse complement strand
CCGCGTCCCGGACCAGGCCGGAGGGGGAGGCGCCAACGAAGCGCAACTTACGCGTTGATGGCGTCGATGGTGACCTTGGTATAGGGCTGACGATGGCCCTGCTTACGGCGATAATTCTTCTTGGCGTGCATCTTGTAGACGATGATCTTCTTGCCCTTGCCGGTTTTCACCGCGGTTGCGGTGACGGTAGCTCCCTCAACAACGGGCTTGCCGATGGTGGCGGTGCCGTCGTCGTTAAAGACTGCCAAGACCCGGTCGAAGGTGACGGACTGGCCGTCCTCCACGCCCAACTTCTCAACAAAGAGAGTGTCGCCGGGGTTCACGCGGTACTGCTTGCCGCATGCTTCGATAATAGCTGTCATTCTTTTCACCTCTTATAATGTAGAGACTCGCTCTCGCAGGCGGATTTTTCAAAATCTCTTTAAGCTCAGCTCAAAGCGGCTTATAAAGTATACTATTAAGCTTGCCGAAAGTCAACATTTTTTTCATAAAACAGGGGAATTTTTATCTATATATCCGCACGAGTATCCAAAGCCGTCCCTTTTTTGTCTCCCTGGCTACGCCCTCGTAGACAAACCGGCCGTAGTGCCGGACGGACACCACAGCCCCGGGGGAGATGTCGAGGCCGGTGCTTTTCGGCAGCCGCCCGGAGATGAACACCTGCTCCTTCTCAATGAGCTCCTGGGCCTGGGACCGGGAGAGCCGGAATACGGCGGCCACGGCGGCGTCCAGCCGCTCCGAGGCGACCACAAGCTCCGTCACGGGAGGCGGGGCGGAGAGCTTTTCCGGGGGCGGGGAGGGGGATACGCTGACGGTGGTATGGCGCACGGAGGCGAGATTTTCCGCGATAAATCCGGCGATGGACTCAAGGCAGAAGAGATACCCCACGTTATCTACGATCTCGATATCTCCCATCACCTCCCGCCGGACCCCCAGGGACATGAGCGCCCCCAAAAAATCCCGGTGTGTAAGACTGTCGGCGAATTTTTGCTGTACGGGCTCTATTTTGAGGCAGATCACAGGCGGGGACTCCTCGTACCCGCACAGCTCCAGGCTACCGAAGCAGGCTATCTTCCGCTCGGAGGTGGGAAGCCCCCCGAAAAGCTCAAAGGGATACCGCAATTTAAGCCCCAAAAGCACGTCCTGCTCCGGGAGGGTGAGAAACTCCGAAAATACCCACGCGCCACGGCCCCAGGCCCGGGAGGCCAGCTCCGTCAGCCGGTTTTTAAGTAAAGCTTCGTTTTCCATATCACTTCAAATGCTTCCCCAGTCTATTCACCGTGTACTGGGCGGCGAGGCCCGTCAGGAGCCCCGCGGCCACGCCGGACACCAGCAGTACCGGCAGGTACACGATGATCGACGGCGTGGAGGTGACGGCAATGGCCGTAAGCACCTGACCCACATTGTGGGCCATGGCGGCGAATACCGACGCCACCCATATCTGATTTTTCGTGAGCACCCGCCGGAATATAAGCAAGGTCACATACGCCAGCGTCCCACCGGCGGCGCTGTACAAAAGCGCCATCATGTTTCCGGCGAAAAGCGCGCCAAGAAGCAGTCGGCAGGCCAGTATCCCCCCGGCGTCGGCCGGACCCAGGGTGAACATGGCGGCCACGGTCACGATATTCGAAAGCCCCGGCTTTACGCCGGGTATGGGCGTCAGGGCGGGGAGCTGAAGCTCAACTACGAATATCCCCAGGGCCAGAGCGGTCAAAACTCCGTCCTTCGCAAGTCGTCTCACGTCCATTTTATCACCCCGCCACGGCATCTAAGCCGCCGCTGTCCGCAAGCTTTATGACCAGCCTGTGGGGCAGGCACACTATGGGCGCGGAGCCCGTGAGCCAACCGCTTTTTACGCACACCCCGTCCGGGCAGTCCGCGTCGACCACGCGTATTTTCCCCGCCGATACCAAAACGGTGTTCACGCCCCGGCCGGTGTCCACGGTGAAGGTCTCATCCTCATTTGCTTCGGAGAGGTCCACGGTCCTATAAAGCTCACCGTCCACATATATTTCCGCCACGTTCGCCTTTTGCGGTCTCAGCCATATAAGGGCCGAAAAGACAAGCGACAAAAGGAAGATCGCCGAGATAATTATTATCCACGTCTTAGTTTTGACCACGGCGTATCACCCTCACATCGCTTTTGTCGTAGCTCCCCATTACGGAAAAGGAGCTCTCCAGCCCCTCGGTGATATATATCTCACCCTTATCCGTGACAAGCACCGCCTCCAAGCCGGGGGAGAGGTCACAGCTTTTCCAAATCTCCGTGGCCGCGTCTAACCCCGCCACGAAAAACGCGGTGGACAGCCCGTCGCACAGCGTGCCGTCGGGGCCCACTATGGTCACGGAGGCAAGGCCGCTATTGGCGGGGTACCCCGTCCCGGGGTCGATTATGTGGTGGTATACGACTCCGTCCTGTTCAAAGTACCGCTCGTAGCCGCCGGAGGTGACTACGGCCACGTCCTCGGCCTCCACCGAGCCCAAAAGCCCCTCGGAGAAGGGGTCCCGGACGCCCACCGTCCACTTATCCCCCCCGGGCTTTGTCCCCAGGGCGTACACGTTCCCGCCAAGGTTCATAAGGCCGGAGGTGACGCCCCGCTCACGCCAGAGCTCCGCCACCTTATCCGCTGTGTAGCCCTTGGCCACGGCGCCAAGGTCGATCATCGCCCCCTCGGGCAGGTCAAAGCCCGAGACCTTTTCATAGCCCACCTTCTCCAAAAGGCCCGCTATCTCGCCGCTCCCCGGCACCCGGTACTGACCGGTGGTGAAGCCCCAGGCCAGCACCACGGGGTAGACGGTTATGTCCATGGCCCCGTCCGTGAGGCGGCTTATCTCCATGGCGCGGGTGAAAAGCTCCGCCGAGCGATTACCCAGACTGCCGCTGGAGTGGTTGAAGGCGTAGACCTCACTTTCCGGGTCCGTGGCGGACAGCTCCTTCTCAAGCTCATGTATGAGCTCCTCGGATTTAGCAAGAACGCCCTCGTCGCCGTAGACCTGAAGCTCCATCACTGTGTCCATGGCGAAGAGGGTGGAGCTGTGCTTTTGGGGGGCGGGGGAGCAGGATACAAGACACAAAAGAGCGCAAAAAAGCGCCGCCGCCCGCCTCACCGGTCATCCCCCGTCTCGTCGGGTACAGTGCCCTCAGACCCGGAGTTGTCGGGTACCGTGCCATCCGGCGTCGTGTCCTCCGGCGCGGACCCCTCGGGCGCAGTATCCTCCGGCCCGGTGCTCTCGGGTTCGGTCGGCTCCGGTAAAGTCCCCTCCGGCGCCGTCGCCCCGGGCTCCGTGCCCTCCGGGTCCTGGAGCCAGGGCACCACTAACCTTACGCCGTCGGAGGTGTAGACGATATATTTTTTGAAGCCGAAAAACACGGCGAAGATAAGCGTCACCACCGCCGCCAGCAGGACGAAAAACACCGTCAGCGCCGTCTTGAGCGGGCGGCGGCTCCGGTATATCCTGGGCTCCCTGCGGTCCATCACAGCTCCCCCCGCCCGATGTCGTCCAGCATGGCCACCCGTACGGCGTGGCGGCCTCCTTCAAACTCGTTTGTAAGGAACGTGTCGACTATCTTAAGGGCCAGCCCCGGCCCAACCACATTGGCCCCCAGGGCCAGCATGTTGGCGTCGTTGTGGCGGCGGGTCATCTCGGCGGAGTAGCAGTCGGAGCAGAGGGCGCACCGCACGCCCTTCACCTTGTTGGCGGCCATAGAGATGCCGATGCCGGTGGTGCAGATGACGATACCCAGCTCACACCGGCCCTCCGCCACCGCGTGGGCGGCCTTGGCGCCGAAGTCGGGGTAGTCGCAGCTGTCGTGGGAGAAGGTGCCAAAGTCCACGGTCCTGTGGCCCAGGGCCTCCAGGTGCTCCTTCACCTTCTGCATGAGATCAAAGCCGCCGTGGTCGCAGCCGAGAGCGATATTCATAGAAATTTCCTCCTTAAAGCCGTACAAATTCGGGCTTGTGTTCTTTGTAGAGGCAGACGTACCGAAAGCCCAGGGAGCGGAGAAGCTCGTACCCCTCCCGGATGCCCTGGCCCGCG
>CANQUO010000177.1 GCA_947627085.1 uncultured Oscillospiraceae bacterium | reverse complement strand
CGCCAGGTCCTTCACCAGCTCCCGGAAGTCCACTCTCCCGTCGGAGGTGAAGAAGAAGAGTATCTTGCTCCCCTCGAAATTGTACTCCACGTCCACAAGCTTCATGTCAAGGCCGTGCTTGGCGATGCGTTGGCGGCATATATCAAAGGCGTCCTCCTCCCGGCGGCGGTTGTACTCCGCCCGCTTTATGTCCTCGGGGGTGGCGATGCGGGCCACGGGACGCAGGGGCGGATGGACGGCGTCGTCGTCCACCTCGTGGTTGCCGGAGACGCACTCGGCGAATTCCAGCCCCTTGGCGGTCTCCACCACCACGCTGTCCCCGGGCTTTATCTCGAAGCCGTTGGGGTCGAAGAAGTATACCTTACCCTTGTTTTTAAATCTCACACTGACGACCTGAGTCACAGCGTTCACGCTCCTCTCGGCGGCTGTCGCCGCTATTTTGTATGGCAAAGACTGCCCAGCATGAGGCCCGAGACGTGTCCGGCGTTCACATTGGCCGCGCACAGCTTCTCGGCCTCGTCCAGAGTGTCCGAAAGCTTCAAAAGCTCCTTCGGCCCCAGCGAGCGCACCGCCCGGGCCCGCATGGCCCCGATGAGCTCCGCAAGTCCCGCCCGGTCCAGCTTTTTCACCGGCGCCAGGGCACGGACAAGGGCCAGATCGTCCCCCGAGCCGAAGGCGTTTATTATGGCCTCCGCCGCCTCCGGGCACTCCGTCTCCCCGGCCCTGGGGGGAAGGGTCACGGTCTCGCACCGGGACCTGACGGTGGGGATCAGCTTCAGGGGGTTCTCCGCCAAAAGCACGAACACAGCGTGCTCCGGCGGCTCCTCCAGGGTCTTGAGCATGGCGTTCTGGGCCTGGAGGTTCATAAAATCCGCGTCCTCGATGATATGGACGCTCTTTTCCGCCTCGTTGGGCATGATTCCCGCCCGGGCGCGGAGGGCGCGTATGGAGTCCACCGTGTGTTCCTTGCCCTTCTCCTCCCGGCGGACGGTCTCGATATCCGGGTGCACGCCCTTTTGGGCCTTCACGCAGTCCCGGCATGTCCCGCAGGGGGCCGCGCCGGCGCCGGAGCACACCGCGGCCCTGGCGATGAGCGCGCCCGCCCGCGCCCGGTCCTCCGGGTCCGACCCGGTGACGATATACGCGTGAAATATCCTGCGGCCGGCAAGCCGCTTTTGAAGCTCAGAAATATCCATACCTGGTCCCTGCCGGGGACCGCCTCCGGCGGCCCGGTCAAAGCTTATTTTTTGTGATACAGTTTATTCGTCTCGTACACCGGCTCGCAGGTGACGTTGACGCCCAGCTTTTTCAAAAGCCCCTCGTCCACCTGGGAGAGTATGACGGTGGAGTGTACCTCGCTCCCGGAAAGCCGCTCCAACTGTTGCATGGCGATCTCCGCCAGGGGGTTGGTGACGGCGCATATGGACAGGGCCAGAAGGACCTCGTCCGTATGTAATCTGGGGTTCACGTTCCCCAGGTGGTTTACCTTAAGGTCCTGGACGGGCTCCAGGATGCTGGGGGAGAGAAGGCGTATGCCGTCGCCGATGCCCCCCAGGACTTTAAGCGCGTCAAGGAGCATGGCCGACGTGGCGCCCAGGAGCTTGGAGGTCTTGCCCGTGACGATCCGTCCGTCGGGAAGCTCGATGGAGGCGGCGGGCTCGCCGGTCTCCTCCGCCTTTTTCAGGGCCTCGGCCCTGCCCGGGCGGTCCTCAACGCCCGTCCCGGCGGTCTGCATGAGTATCTTGAGCTTGTCCGCGTCCTCGCCCGCGGCATGGCCCTTTGTTTTTGCGCACATTGCCGCCAGATACCGGCGGACGATCTCCCGGCGGCTGGCCTCCTGACAGGCGCCGTCGTCCACGATACAGAAGCCCGCCATATTGACGCCCATATCGGTGGGGGATTTGTAGGGGCACTGGCCGCCCATGAGCCGCTCAAAGAGCGCCGACAGCACCGGGAAGGTCTCCACATCCCGGTTGTAGTTCACGGCCAAGGTGCCGTAGGCCTCCAGATGGAAGGGGTCTATCATATTGACGTCGTTGAGGTCCGCGGTGGCGGCCTCGTAGGCCAGATTCACCGGGTGCTTCAGGGGCAGGTTCCAGATGGGGAAGGTCTCAAACTTGGCGTAGCCCGCCTGTATGCCCCGCTTGCCGTCGTGGTAGAGCTGGGACAGGCAGGTGGCCATCTTGCCGCTCCCGGGTCCCGGGGCGGTGACCACGACCAGGGGCCGGGTGGTCTCGATGTAGTCGTTCCTGCCGTAGCCCTCGTCGGAGACGATGGTCTCTATATTGCCGGGGTAGCCCTCGATGGGGTAGTGGCGGTAGACCCGGACGCCAAGGGCCTGAAGCCGCTTTTCAAAGGCCTCCGCCGCGCTCTGGCCGGCAAACTGGGTTATGACCACGCTCCCCACATAGAGGTCGAAGCTGCGGAAGGCGTCGATGAGCCGCAGAACATCCAGATCGTAGGTTATCCCGTAATCGCCCCGGACCTTGTTCTTGGCGATGTCGCCCGCGTTCACCGCGATGACTATCTCCGCCTTGTCCCGGAGCTTGGAGAGCATCTTCAGCTTGCTGTCCGGCTCGAACCCCGGGAGCACCCGGGAGGCGTGGTAGTCGTCAAAGAGCTTCCCGCCGAACTCCATGTAGAGCTTCCCGCCGAACCTGGCTATCCTCTCGGCTATGTGCTCCGACTGGAGCTTCAAATATTTGTCGTTGTCAAATCCGATCCTCACCCTATACCCACGACCTCTCTCTTTATCCGGGCCGCCAAAGGCCCACCCTCTATTTTACCTTTTTTGTGGGGGTTTAGTCAATACCTATATGTTGAAAAAGGTTTTGCCTTTTGTTGCAGATCCGCTGAAGAGCTGGAGCTCCTTGACCGGGAATCATTTTCCCTTCATGTCGTTAGCAATCAGCTGTAAATGGGTGATCTGCAGGTCGGTGAGGCCATCCACATTGACCGTCCTCATATCCGCGCGCCCGAGAAGATAGTCGGCGGATACCCCAAAAAAGTCGGCGAGCCTGATAAGCAAATCAATTGACGGCATGATATTTCCGTTTTCCCAGTTGGAGACGCTTTGCTTGCTGACGCCTACAGCGTCTCCGAGCTCCTTTTGGTTGATTCCCCATTCGATTCTCAATTGTCTTATTCTTTTGTCCAACATGGAACTGCCCTCCGAGTCAAATATTACAATACATTTTCACATGAATTATTGACAAAAGAAAAATATTATAGTATTGTAATATTGGACTATAAATCAAAGAGAAGGGGACTTGAGCATGACAGCGACAACGAAGGAGACGATAGGAGGATGTGGAGCTTGGGGATAATATTTTTTATCGGCGAGTGGGCGTGGCTTGTTATTGCCATTTTTATGGCGCTCCCGGTGATACTTATTTTTCTTTTTACGGAGAGAGCGGCCCTGTTTTTTGCCAATCATATTTTCACGATCGGAATCGTCTTTTTTTCCGTTGCGCTGATATTGGCGCTGGTGCTGTATTTTACTCAGAAAAAGCGTTGGAGGCTTCTTATCTTCCCCGCTGTTTTGCTGACCGTGCTCCCCATGTTTCTGGCACTGACTTTATATCTGACGCCATTTGAAATAATGGAGCCGGGGATAGACCCGATCATCGACTTTTTCATTATAATACTGCTGTATCTGGGAGGTGCGGCGCTCGTCACCGCGCTTTCTACCGTGTGCGAAAACAGCTTTTGGTATCTGGTCATGGCAAGGATTTATTTTATTCTTTGTATGCTGTTTTTGAGGTTCGCGATATCTACGGAGAGGGACATTATAACCGAAGAGAACATCAAGGCAATATATGGATTGCGATAAAAAATCCCCCGGAGCTTTCGTTCCGGGGGATTTTTGCGTAATTGAAAATTACTATTACTCGGCGTGGTCGACGGTGTACATGTACTCGATGAGGTCCACGACTTTGTTGCTGTAACCCCACTCGTTGTCGTACCAGGCGACGACCTTGACGAAGGTGTCGGTCAGGTACACGCCGGCGTTGGCGTCGAAGATGGAGGTGTGGGGATCGTGGATGAAGTCGCTGGAGACGACGGCATCCTC
>CANQUO010000176.1 GCA_947627085.1 uncultured Oscillospiraceae bacterium | reverse complement strand
CCGGCAAAAATCTCCGGGGCGAGCCCGCGGGGAAGGTGGACCTGGAGGCGCTGTGCCGCGCCCTGGGCTTTGAGCGGGTCCGGGTGGTGGACCCCTACGACCTTAAGGCGACGGAGGAGGCCGTCCGGGAGGAGCTGGCGGCTAAGGCCCCCAGCATCATAATCTCCCGCCGGCCCTGCGTCATGATAAAGGGCACGGTACACTTGCCGCCAATCGTACCCGACACCGCAAAATGCGTGGGGTGCCGCGCCTGTATGGCCATCGGGTGCCCCGCCATAGCCGTGAGGGACAAGAAGGTCAGCATCGACTCCACGCTCTGCCTTGGTTGCGGTGTATGCGCTCAGCTTTGCAAATTCGGATGCCTCGGAGGTGACGGGAAATGACTAAAAATATCATGATCGTCGGCGTGGGCGGCCAGGGGACGTTGCTCGCCTCGAAGCTTCTGGGGAGGGTCCTTCTTGAGCGGGGCTTTGACGTGAAGGTCAGCGAGGTCCACGGCATGAGCCAGCGCGGCGGGAGCGTCGTCACCTACGTAAGGTTCGGGGATAAGGTGTACTCCCCGGTGGTAGATAAGGGCGAGGCGGACGTCATCATATCCTTTGAGCTCCTGGAGGCCGCCAGATGGCTTGAATATTTAAAGCCCGGCGGGCGGATAGTGGTGAACACCCAGCGGGTGGACCCCATGCCCGTCATAACCGGCGCGGCGGAGTACCCGGAGGACATAGTCTCAAAGCTCATCGCCGCCGGAGCGAAGGTGGACGCGGAGGATTTCCTCGCCGCAGCCGAGAAGGCCGGCAGTCCCAAAACCGTCAACATCGCCCTCATGGGCCGCTTCTCCCGCTACCTTCCTGAGATAGAGGAGGACACCTGGCTTGAGGCTTTGAAGGCGAGCGTCCCCGAGAAATTCCTTGACATGAACCTCCGGGCTTTCAAGCTCGGGAGAGAATAAAGAAAAACATATAAATTTAAAAAATATAAGGACGGTAGGCCATACCGTCCTTATTCCTTTACGAGATTTTTACAGGTTAAGCAACCTTTTTGCGTTGCCGCCGAGGACGGCGGCGAGCTCGGTATCTGTGAGCCCGGAGGCTTTTATGAGGTCGATGGACTCCTTTTCGTCGGTCCAGGGGCTGTCGGAGCCGAAAAGGACGCGCTCCGGGCCGTGGAGCCTCACGATGGAGGTGAATTTCTCGGGCGTCAGGGACGTATACCCGCCGCCGTGGGTGAGGTTTCCCGCCTTGTCCCGCCAAGGGTAGAGGGCGCAGGCGGTGTCGATGTACACGTTCCGGCCGTAAAGCTCCTCCGCCTCCTCCCACTGGCCCAGAGCGCCAAGATGTGCCAGGACTATCTTCTCATAGGGCACGGCCCGGAGCATGTTTAAAAGCTTATCGGGCCCCGCCAGGTCAACGCCCGGGAAGGTGGGGTCGAGCCCCGCGTGGATGAGCACGATAAGGTTGAGCTCCGCGGCCTTTTCGATTATCCGCAGGTACCGGGGGTCGTCGATGGCCGTCCCCTGAAATAGGGGGTGGAGCTTTATGCCGGCGAAGCCGTCGCGCTTAAGATTTTCCAGCGTCTCGCGCCAGTTTTCCGTATCCGGGTGTATCCCGCCCAGGCTCATAACTCCGGTCTCGCCGGCGGACATGTTGATCGCCAGCGCCGCCCGGTTTATGCCCTCCGTCTGCTGTGGCTTTGTGACCACCGGGGCCGCCACCGCAAGGTCCACGCCGGCAATGGCCATTGAGGCGCGCAGGCCCGCCACTGTCCCGTCGGAGTAATTTTTCATGTCCCCGCTGTCCGCAAGGCCGCCGATTGCCCGGGGGGCCAGGGCGTCGGGGAAGGTATGTGTGTGAAAATCGATGATCATGCCGCTTATCCTTTCGGTAAATCGGAAAATATGACATATTTTACTCCGCTCAGGCGAAAAACGCAAGGGGCATCATGATTTTTGCCGGCGGCGCGGCAAAAATTCCGAACAGCATACTTTTTTTGACAAGTTTTTTACTGTAAATCGTTGACTTTTCTCCGATGATGTGCTAACATATGAAGTTATGAAGATGGAGTACTGTCGCGTGACGCGGGAGGTATAAGGCGTGGAAAAGAGAAAGAAAAAGCTGGGCGACCGGAAGGACGGGTACCTCATTCGGGACCTGGACGCGATGCACTTCGTGGTGCCGCTCCTCTACCCCAACAGGTGCGATAACGAGGCGTATATATCCGAGCGGGTGGAGCTGACGAACCTCAACGAATATCTGAAGAAGAAAAACGAGACGGAGACGGAGTTTCCGTACACCATGTTCCACGTCATACTGGCGGCCCTTGTCAAGACCCTGACATTGCGCCCCAAGCTCAACAGGTTCATAGCCAACAAGAACATGTACCAGCGCAATGAGGTGTCGGCCAGCTTCGTCGTGAAAAAGAAGTTCTCCGACAACGGCGGCGAGGCCCTGGCCTTCGTCCATTCAAAGGACGGGGACACCATCGACACCATACACGACTACATAAAGAGCCAGGTCATGTTCTGCCGCTCCGATAAAAAGGACAGGTCCACCGACTCCATGGAGTTTTTCACAAAGCTTCCAAGGTTCGTGAGCAAGACGGCGGTGCACTTTGTGACGTTCCTGGACCGCCACGGCTGGTGCCCGAAGGTGCTTATCGCCACGGACCCCTACTACGCCTCGGTGATAATCTCCAATCTGGGCTCCATCAAGCTCAAGTCCGGCTATCACCACCTGACAAACTGGGGCACCTGCTCGCTTTTCTGCATAATCGGCGAGAAGGGCATGAACCCTGTTTACGCCCCCGACGGGACCTTTGAGATGCGCGAGACCCTGGACCTGGGCCTCACCATCGACGAGCGGCTGGCCGACGGATATTATTACTCGAAATCCATAAGGCTTTTAAAGCACCTTTTACAAAACCCCGAGCTTCTTGAACGCCCGATGAATGAGGAGGTAGACTACTGATGGCCGATACCGTTGTAAAAACGCCGTGGATAAAGAGCCTGGGCGACATGCCCTCGCACCTTGAGTATTTCAGGGGCTCCCTCTATGAGATGGTGGACAGCGTGGCGAAGAAGTACCCCGACTACGTGGCCTTTGACTTTATGGGCAAGCCCACCACCTACCGGCGCATGATGGACATGATAAACCAGTGCGCCAAGTCCCTCAGGACCATCGGCGTACGGGAGGGGGACCGGGTGACCATCGCTCTGCCCAACTGCCCCCAGGCCATATTCATGTTCTACGCCGTGAACCGCATCGGGGCCATCGCCAATATGATCCACCCCCTGTCCAGCGAGAACGAGATAGAGTTTTATCTGAATGAGTCAAAATCCATAACTGTCATAACTCTCGACCAGTTTTACCATAAGATCGAAGCGATCCGGCAAAATACCTCCATTGTCAATGTGATAATCGCCAGAATAAAGGACGAGCTCTCCCAGCCCCTCAAGACCGGCTACATGCTCACCGAGGGGCGGAAGATCGCCAAGATACCCTCCGACGCGCCGGTGATAATGTGGAACGAGTTCATAAGGCTCGGCAACGCCTGCTTCTGGAATTACACCGTCAAAAAGGAGGCCGACGACCCCGCCGTCATACTCTACTCCGGCGGCACCACCGGCACCACCAAGGGCATACTTTTGACAAATTACAACTTCAACGCCCTGGCGTCTCAGGTCATCGCCGTGAACCCCATGTTCCGGCCCGGGGACAAGATGCTGGCGGCAATGCCCGTATTCCACGGCTTCGGCCTTGGGGTGTGCATACACACCATGCTGGCAAACGGCGGCCGGTGCCTTCTGGTGCCCCGCTTCACCCCCAAGAGCTACGGAAAATTGGTGGTGAAGGAGAAGTGCAACTTCATCGCCGGCGTGCCCACGCTTTTTGAGGCCCTTTTGCGCCTGCCCAGCATGGAGAACGCGGACTTGAGCTCCTTAAAGGGCGTATTCTCCGGCGGCGACAGCCTCTCCATCGAGCTTAAAAAGAAGATGGACAAGTTCCTCTACGACCACAAGTGCGCCATCCAGGTCCGGGAGGGCTACGGCACCACCGAGACCGTCACCGCCTGCTGTTTGACG
>CANQUO010000175.1 GCA_947627085.1 uncultured Oscillospiraceae bacterium | reverse complement strand
CTATGGCAGCGCCGCCAAGTACATATCCGTGGTCATGAAGGAGATCATCCGGGACGCCACGGTCTACGGCTCCAAGTACGTCACCATCGTGGAGATCATGGGCCGCAACGCCGGCTGGCTCACCGCCGCCGCCGCTCTGGCGAGGGGCGAGGACTGCGAGGGCGTGGACATGATCTGCCTTCCTGAGGTGCCCTTCCATGTGGACCGCTTTGTTGAGAAGGTACGCAAGATGCAGGAGACAAAGCCCAGCATCGTCATCGCCGTATCCGAGGGCGTGAAGCTTGAGGACGGAAGGTATGTCTGCGAGCTCTCCGACGACCCCAGACGCGTGGACGCCTTCGGCCACAAGAACCTGACCGGTACCGCGAGGTACTTGGCGGGAGTTGTGGAGCGCAACCTTGACACCAAGACACGTTCCATCGAGCTTTCTACCCTTCAGCGGTGCGCCTCGCATCTCACCTCCCGCACGGACATCACCGAGGCATATCAGGTGGGCGGCGCGGCGGCCCAGGCGGCCTTCCAGGGCCACACCGGTGAGATGGTGGCCCTCCGCCGCGTCTCCAACAAGCCCTATCAGTGCCTGACGGAGCTCCACCCCATATCCGAGGTGGCGAACCTGGAAAAGAAGGTCCCCTTAGAGTGGGTCAACGACACCTACACCGACATGCTCCCGGCCTTTTTGAATTACGCCCGTCCCCTCATCCAGGCGGAGCTCACCCCCATATATATTGAAGGTCAGCCTTATCATATCTATTGTCCGGAGGCATAAAATTTCATTTATTCGCGATAACATTTGGGGCCGCCGGCTGGCGGCCCCGTTTTTTAATAAATCAGAATCAACACCTGACCTTTTTAAAACGTCTATTAGGTGAGAGCGCTCGAAAAAACGGAGAAAAGGACGGTGATAGTACGCCGGAGTTTTATGAAAAATACTGGTCCTGGCTCGTAGGATTTGCCGAAAGGCTCACCGGGGAGCGGCAGGCGGCGGAGGACATCGCCCAGGAGACCTTTTTACGGGCCATGGTGAACCTCGGCGTGCTTGCGCCCCTTGACGACCGGGGCAGGCGGGCGTGGCTCAAAAAGACGGCCAGAAACATATTCATCGACCAGCGCCGCCGGGCAAGGACGGCGGATGTGGAGGTACCGGAGAGGCCATTCGAGGAGGACTTCGACCGGGGAGCGGTGCTTGCCGAAATAGGCGGGCTCCCGGATACGGAGCGGGAGCTGTTTTACCTTCGGTATTTCGCCGGGTTCGATTCCAAAGAGCTGGGGCGCATGTTCGGCCTCAACCCCTCCACCGTCAGGGCGAGGCTCAGGTCCGCCAGGGCAAGAATCAAAAGGAATTATTTTGAGGAGTGATTAAAAATGGAAGGGAAAAAGCTTAAAATAAACTGCGGCACCTGCGACGCCACCGGCGTCACCGAGGAGGCGCTGGCCGGTTACAGCGAGGTAAGGGTGAACTGCGGCTCCATGCTGGTGACGCCCGAGGCAAACCGGGTACTTTTGAGCCACGGGGTGAGATTCAACACAGGCTCGGTGATAAGCGTGCCGGACGGGGCCCGGGTGGTGTCCAAGACGGGGAGCTTCACCCTGGAGCCCGGGGATATCCCGAGAGAGCCCACGGTGCTCATCGTGACGGGCACGCTATCCGTGAAGGAGGGCGCCGGGGAGGCGCTGGACGCATACGCCGCCGTACACGTGATCGGCCGCGTCACCTGCCCCCGGTCCCTGGCAAACCGGGTCCATGTGACGGGCGCCGAGACGGTCTACCCCGACGGCTATGTCCTGGTGGAGGACGACGTAAAGCTCAATAAGCTATCCGGCCTTCGCTGGGCGGGAAAGAAGGTATTCACCAGCGACGCGGTGATCATCGACGAGGGCGCGGACCTGGACGCTTTGATAAAGTCCGGCGCGGTCTTTGCCTGCGAAAAGGCCGTCATGCCCGAAAAGCTCATTGAGAAGGCCATGCCGCTCCTGGAGCTTTCAAATGACGCCGAGCTTATAGTCCTCCCCGAGGGCGCGGTCTACGTGGATGGGAGCCGGACGCTGACAAGGGCCCTTGTGAGACGTGGAAAAAGGCTCTGGATCGACGGGGGTCTGGCGGTGACGAGGCGGGAGGCGGAGCTCCTGTCGGAGCTTGAATACCTCCACGTTGCTGGAAAGGCGATCGTACCCGAGGAGCTGGAGGAGAGCTTCTTGAAGCTTTCACCTGAGTGCGAGGATGTGTTTGCCTACCGTGGGGAGCTCGTCTATAAGCAGGACGAGGTCAAGGTGAGCAAGCCGCTTTTGTCAAGACACGGCTTCGTGACGGTGCTGGATTGCGACGCGGTGGAGCTGGACGGTAAGCTGACGGACGGGGAGATAAGGACGGGCCTTGCCATACATCACTGCGACGCGGTGATATGTACCGACGACCAGATCGAGGCCGCCCGGGCGGTTTCTGAGGACGTGGACTACATCGGTAACGGTGAGAACGGGCCCGAGGAGGACGAGGACCCGGACACGGTAAGCATAAATAGTGGGATGTATAAATTCTAATCAAAAACCGGGGGCCTCATGATTTCGAGGTCCCCGGTTTTTCGGGATTTGGACGAAACATTATTTTTGGTACTACCATTTTCCCGCGTGATTTGATAAAATACCAAAAAAGGGGGGCGGGAGATTGACAGGAGAGACATTTGAGCTCATAAACGGCTACATGCTAAGCCAGATGGAGGACGCGGCCCACGACAGGGAGCACATATACAGGGTGCTCTATAACGCCATGGACATAGCGTCATATGAAAAAGGAGTGGACTTCGACGTGCTCATAGCCGCCTGCCTCCTCCACGACGTGGGCCGCCGGGAGCAGTTTGCCGACCCGGGCGTATGCCACGCCAGGGTGGGGGCGGAAAAGGCCTATGATTTTCTCAAAAGTCACGGGTTTTCGGAGGAATTTGCCGCCCACGTCCGGGACTGCGTGCGGACCCACCGCTTTCGAAGGGCCCAGCCGCCGGAGAGCACGGAGGCGAAGATACTCTTTGACGCGGACAAGCTGGACGCGGTGGGGACAATGGGAATAGCCAGGACCTTGAATTACAAGGGCCGGGTGGGGGACCCGCTGTACAACATGGGCCCCGACGGCATACCGTCGGACGGGGTGGGGGACACGGTGAATTCCTTTTTCCACGAGTATAAATTCAAAATGGAAAGGCTCTACGAGGGCTTTTACACAAAAAGGGGAAGGGAGCTGGCCGCGACGCGAAAGAAAGCGGCGGAGGAGTTTTACTTCGCCCTGCTGGCGGAGTGCAGGGAGCCGTACCTTAATGGCCGGCCGCTCCTTGATAAGCTGTTGGACGGAGGCGAAACACATGGCTGAAAGGAAGCTCACGGACAGGGAGAGGATGAAACTTCTTTGCGAAAAGACCCTGGAGTTTTTCGCGGATAAGCCGGACAGCGCGGAGGAGAGGCCGTTTTTCGCAACGCTGGGCCTTCCGGGCAGGGAGGGCTTTTAGAGCTGGGACACAGCACAATGAAGGGTAAAGAGGGAGAGACATGAAGAGGATATTACTTATAGCCACCGGCGGGACGATTGCCTCTGAGGAGACGGGGGAGGGGCTGGCGCCGGGAATCTCGGCGGCGGGATTACTCCGCCGCGCCCCCAACGTGGGCAGGGGCCTTAAGGTGGATACCGTGGAGCTTCTGGCGCTTGACAGCACCAACATAAGGCCGGAGCACTGGGTCATGATAGCAAGGTGCATAGAAAAGAATTATGTAAACTACGATGGCTTTGTCATAACCCACGGCACGGACACACTGGCCTACACAGCCGCGGCCTTAAGCTACATGGTGAAGGCAAGCCCCAAGCCCATCGTGCTCACGGGGGCCCAGAAGCCCATAGGCGTGGACTCCACGGACTCGAAGATGAATTTGGAGGACGCTTTCTTATGCGCCTCGTCGGACATGCCGGGGGTGTCAATCGTGTTCGACCACAAGGTCATATTGGGCACCAGGGCGAAAAAGACCAGGTCCAAGAGCTTTTCCGCCTTCTCCAGCATAAACTACCCGGAGCTGGGCGTCATACGGGACGGGGAGGTACTCAGATTCAT
>CANQUO010000174.1 GCA_947627085.1 uncultured Oscillospiraceae bacterium | reverse complement strand
GGCCGCAGGCCTTTTTCGACAGGCTGGCCCCTCCCTTTGGGAGGGGTGCCCGAGCAAAGCGACGGGCGGGGTGGGCCGAATCTCCGTCTATCAATATAGGCCCACCCCCTGCCCCCTCCCAGGGGGAGGGGCAAAGCCCCATTCACGCCCACGGACGCGGGCCGGAGCTCACGGTCTTACCTGTCTCAACGGCTTTTATGAGCATCTGCCACATATAGGCGTCCTCCAGCGCCTCGCGGAGGGGGTAGGGCTCGGGGCCGCCATTTATGTACGCGCCCATGTCAAGAAGCAGCGTGGCGATGGCGTGCTCGTCCTGGGCGTTCTCCATGTGGACGAAGGGGTTCCACCGCGCGGCTGTCCCCTCAAGCTCAGGCGTCATGAGAGATTCGTACCCCGGCACGGCCGCGGTGCGGAGCTTCATAATTCCCGGCTCGTGATTTTCGTCCACGTATCTTATGACCGTGTCGTTCCACTCACCCCGGACGCCCCGGACGTTTATGTGCCGGGCGCGGATGGCGGTGTGGTACTGAACGCCGTCAAAATCGTAAAAGGCGCTTTTCCCGTTTTCAAATTCGATTTCCGCCCTGACTCTCCCCCGGTCCTTAACGGTCCCGTCCTTTATGGGCCCTCCCCTGGAGTCCGTCTCCTCCACGGGGTAGACGTATTCTTTGGCCCGGATAGTAAATTCGGGTAGCTTTTCGAGCTTATGCAGCCCCAGCGTCCGTCGGATGAGGCTGGCGGCGTGGTAGTCGTGGACAAGGGACAGCTCAGCGCAGTCCGGCTCCCCGATGAGCCCCGCGTCCACCGCCCGCAGGCCGGAGGCTATGAGCGGATAGCGGAAGTACTGCTCCGCCACCGCTATTTTCGCTCCGCTCCCGTGGAGCTCCCAGAGCTTACAAAGCTCCTCAAACTCCGAGCCCGCCGGGGTCTCCATGAGCACGGGGAAGCCGAGGGACGCCCAGTGGCGGGCCACGCTGAAATTGTCCGGCTTACTCACCGCCACCACCACAAAGTCCGGCCTCGCCTCGACGCAGTCGTCCTCCGAGAGGGTAGCTTTGACCCCGAGCTCCCTTTTCAAAAGCTCCGCCTTCTCCTCGCTTCTGCAGAGCACGTATTTTAAGTCAAAAAGCTCCGGAAAGCTGTTGGCAATGCGCATAAAAAACCGCGCCCTCCACCCGGAGCCCACGACGGCAAAGCTTTCCATCCCTCCGCCCTCCTTTTTGTGCCGAAATCTATTGTAAGCATACCACAAAATGCCTCCGGAGGTCAATATATTTTGCCCCTCCCTGTCGGGGAGTGGCAAAATTCAGCCTGTCGAAAAAGGCCTGCGGCCTTTTCCGACAAGGGGGAACGTGCGGGAAACCGCGCGTGAATTTTGCGAAATTCACGCGCAATTTCCCTGCTGTCGCCCTGCGCGCGCCCCAAGGGGGCACACTTGGGCGACAAAAGGGATTTTTTCTGACGCACATGTCGTCAGAAAAAATATTGAAATTGAGTTTTTGACAATCTGTATTTTGCCCCTCCCTGTCGGGGAGGGGCAAAATTTTGGGGTGTCATTTATAATACTCATAATACTCAGTTTGGTTATTGATAAGTCCCTGCTCCTCCATGAGCTGGGGCAGGAGGGCGTGGATCACGGAGAGGGTCTTTTCGGCGGTGGGGGCGATATTGATGATGATATTTTTGTAATATTGATCGTAAGCCTCACGGACGCTGCTGGGGCCGATGGTGATATTGAGGCTCCTGTTGACATCGGGCCTGATACTCGATATATCCGGTGGTAGATCACCCGCGAGCGCCGGTTCGGTCGGATCGGAATCCACTTCGGTATTAACGGTCTCATTTTGCGCGACTGTGCGCACACCCAGCCTTCCGGCAAAGAAGTCCTCCTTCACGGCGTCGAACACGGCCTTTATGTCGGCGTATCTCGTTATATCCACGCTATTGTTGCCGTTTTGGAAATAGTCGTACTCAAGCTCCGGTTCGTCGCTATCGTACCTGTCGGAGCCATATGCGTAGCAGGTGAAGGAATAGCTCATATCAGGCACGCCGCCGCCTTGCATGAAGGTCTCCAGCTCATCAAAGCCGTATATGTGCCAGTATAGCTCGCGGTCGGAGAAGATGCGCTCCAGAGCCCATAGGACCGGGCCCTCCTCGTCCTTCGCCTCACCGTGTACGTCCACCTCGTACGCGCGTGTAATGGTGCCGTGGGAGGTGTGATATGTCATATTAAAGCTTATGTATCCCATGGGCCCGCCGCTGTATGGGCCGACATTGCCGTCGACGATGGCGCGGTGGAGGTCGATAAATTTCTCTATGTTCTCCTTGTCCGTCAGGATGAAATCGCCCCAGTCGGCGCTGTCGCTGTCGTACCCGTCGTCATGGCTCATATAGAATCTGCTCACCTCGATGCTCTCCACGTCGTCAAGCTCCGGCACCCGCTTTTCAAAGCCGGTGACGTCAAGGGTTATCATGAGCACCGCCGCGGTCATTACAGCCCCGACTATCAGGGCCCCGTGCCACTTTTTGAATACCCGGAAGGATTTATCCAGAATCATCTGGGCCGCGAAGTAGCCCACCACCGTCCAGAGCACCATCCATACGGGCAGTCCCCCCACCGCGGCGTCGGTCACATAGCCCAGGAACAGCCCGGAGCAGACAGCCACGCCGTATTTGAATACGGGCCGCAGGCGGGCCACCGCCACCACGTCCCCGGCGCTCTCGGTCCGGCGGGACTTATAGAGGAAATACGCCGCCGCGACCATTATTACGGCCACAACGCAGTAGATGGCGATTATCCACACGCTCTCCCGCTCAAGCCTGAAGGCGTAGGGCATATTCACGCTGTATGGCAGGTCTCTTTGGTTATTCGCGTTATACCAGTCAAGGGATAAAAACTGATAGCCCGGCGTGAGCCACTTCGCCACTGACTCGACCCAGCCGGGAAGTGACGCGAAGCCGTAATAGGTGTTCTCCAGTATCCAGTCCACCAGCGCTAAAAAGGCCATCACCACGCAGTTGAACACGCCGTAAAACACAGGTAAAGCCAGCACATGTCCCGCAAGCATGCCGCACAGTATGGCGAAGGAGTAGAAAAAGAAGGTCTCCGCCGTGGTCACTCCCAGCCAGCCGAACATACAGCTTGCGTTGAAGCTGCCCTGTCCCGCGCAGACAAGGGATGTGAGCAGGAAAATTATCAGATTTGGCACCAGCGAAAAGCACAGCCCCGCCGTGTACTGGGTGAGGAATATGCCCTGGCGCTTAACGGGGAGGGTGCCGTAGAAGTTAGCGGACCTGGGCCAGTATAGGTGGCTCAGCACCGCCGCGGCGCATATGGGCGAATAGAGTACCGCGAACCAGATGTAGGCGTGAAGGCTCGACACCACTTCGTAGTAGTCACTTACCCCGCCGTTTACAAACATGTAGAAGGGCAGAATGAAAAACCAGATAACAAGGTACGCGCTCCATATGGGCCACCAGCGCGTCACCGTCTTTTTAAAGAGCGTCAGGTCAAAGTACGATTTCCCGGACCGCATAATCCTCGCCTCCCATCTCGTAAATGAATATTTCCTCCAGCGTCAGGGGCAGTGCCTCCATGAATATGGGCAGAAACTGGGCAAAGCGCTCCTGTACCATCTCCGAGCTCCCCCGGACTATATAGGTGTAGATCCTGCCCAGGTTTGACGTGTGGAGTATCTGAAGGTCCTCCGGAAGCTCCGGGGGCGTCTCGGTGCTGAAGGCTATCTGGAGCTTCACGATGCCGCCCTGGAGCTCGGACAGTGACCGTTCCAGCGCCACCTTGCCGTGGCTCAAAATCCCCACGTGGTCGCACACGTCCTCCAGCTCCCGAAGGTTGTGGCTGGATACCACCACCGTTGTTCCCCTCTCGGCCACATCCCCCATGAGTATGCTCCAAACCTGGCGGCGCATCACGGGGTCTAAGCCGTCCACGGGCTCGTCCAGCAGCAGATAATCCGGCCTGCAGCTCAAGGCCAGCCAGAAGGCCGACTGCTTTTGCATGCCCTTAGAGAGCCTCCTTATCGGCCGCTTCTCGTCCACCTCGGGGAAGGCCTCGCGAAGGCGGGAGTAACGGTCCGTATCGAAAGCGGGATAGAG
>CANQUO010000173.1 GCA_947627085.1 uncultured Oscillospiraceae bacterium | reverse complement strand
TCGATCTTCTTGGCGATGCCGATGCCGCCGACGGCGGCGTTGGAGTAGCTGACAAGCAGCTTATTGAGGGTGATGTTGGAGAAGATTCCCATGACGTTCATGATGGAGCTGGGGAGCCCCACCAGCAGCACTTCTTTGGGGATGCCGTCCGAGACGGAATAATATTTTGGGTTCAGGGTCAGGTGGAGCCTGCCGCGTTTTACCCGAATCAGTACAATAAAGTACAGCGTCGCTATCAAATTGGAGAGCATGGTCGCTACGGCCGCGCCGGCGATCTCAAGATGAAAGCCGAAGATGAACACCGGGTCTAAAATTATATTGAGGCCGCCGCCCAGCGCCACGCCGAAGCTGGCCTGACCGGAGTAGCCCTCCGCCCGGACGAGATGCGCCAGGGCGGCGTTGAGCACCGTCGGTATCGCGCCCACAGTCAATGTCCAAAAGAGGTAGCTCACACAGAAATCATAGGTATATTCGTCCGCTCCGACCAGTGGGAGGATCGTGCTGTGGAGAGCAAATATCCCGACTCCGTATAGAAACGCCACGGCGGCGGAGGTCCAGATGCAGAAGGCCGAGGTCCTCCGCGCCTTGTCCGTGTCACCCACTCCTAAGCTTCGCGAGATGAGGCTGGCGCCGCCGATGCCGAAGAGGTTGGCAAGCCCCGTGGTCACCAAAAACAGCGGCAGGCAGAGAGACGCGGCGGCCACCTGATCAGGGTCGCCCACCTGACCGATGAAGAAGGTGTCCGCCATGTTGTAAATGACGGTGATGATCTGGCTGATCACCGTGGGGACCACCAAAGCGATGACCGCCCGTGTGACCGGCGTTGTTTCAAAAAGCTCTGTCTTGTCTGTTTTCGTTTTCATGCCCGCGCCTCTTTTTCTGAATTTTCCAACAGTAAAATAAATCCCCGGACCGCCATGCGGTAGCTGTCCCCCACGTCCACCGGGAATTGCCGGAAGCAGCCGGCCTCCTCCTGAGAGATAAAGCCGTGCATGATGCTGCGAAAGACCCTCTGCAGGTGCATCATCTGCTCCCGGGTCAAATGATACCCGGCCATCGCCGTCATGATGGGCTCCACAATGTCAAAGCCGGCACTGTGGATAGCGTCATTTTTCACCATGGGCAGAGATAAAATGACTTTATATATCTCCGGGCGCTCCTTGCCAAAACGGTAATAGGCGTCGGCCAACGATTCAACGGCCTCCGCCCGTTCCTTCCCTGCAATGGCCTCCAGCTGCGCCCTCTTCAGCTCCGAAATAGCGTAATAGCCTACCTCCGTGTGGAGCTCGTCCGAGCTTTTGATGTGATTGTAGAGCGACGCCGCTTTTATATGTAGCCTGCTTGCCAGCTCCCGCAGTGAAAAGCTGTGAAGTCCCTCCGATTCGATCATCTCTATGGCGGCGCTGACGATGTCCGCCCGAGTCAGACCCTGTCTGGCCATGAAACAGCCCCCTTTATAAATCAGCGCTGTTAGTATATTATAAACTAACGCCGTTAGTTTGTCAAGGGAATGCGGCGGCATAATGTGGGGGTTGATTTATGGGGAAAATTGGGGTATAGTAGGGGGTAGCGATTTCAGGAAAACAAGGGAGGAATTTTAAGTGAAGGAAGTAAAGAAACCGAAAAAACCGCTGTTCTATTATTACGGTATCGTCCTTTTGGTGCTGTTGATTTTCAATTTCTTCATCACGCCAAGGCTGATGATGCCGAGGGTCCGGGACGTGGACTACGGGACCTTCATGCGCATGACCGAGGAGGGCGATATCGGCCGGGTGGAGGTCCAGAGCAACGAGATAGTCTTTACCGACAAGGAGGAGACGGCCATATACAGGACGGGGCTCATGGACGACCCGGGCCTCACCGAGCGGCTCTATAACTCCGGGGCCCAGTTTACGAAGGAAATAATCGAGCAGATGTCGCCGCTGATGAGCATCATAGTCGAGTGGATACTGCCGGTGGTCATATTCATCGTTGTGGGACAGCTCATATCCCGCTTCATAATGAAGCGCGCCGGCGGGGAGAACGCCATGATGTTCGGCATGAACAAGAATAACGCCCGTGTCTACGTCCAGTCCTCCGACGGCATCAAATTTGCCGACGTGGCCGGCGAGGACGAGGCCAAGGACAATTTAAAGGAGATAGTGGAGTATCTCCACGACCCCGCCAAGTATAAGGAGATCGGCGCCAGTATGCCAAAGGGCGTGTTGCTGGTTGGCCCTCCGGGTACCGGTAAGACAATGCTGGCCAAGGCCGTGGCCGGCGAGGCCAACGTCCCATTCTTCTCCATGTCGGGCTCGGAGTTTGTGGAGATGTTCGTGGGCATGGGCGCCAGCAAGGTGAGGGACTTATTCAAGCAGGCCAAGGAGAAGGCCCCCTGCATCGTGTTCATCGACGAGATAGACGCCATCGGCAAGAAGCGTGACGGCCAGTTCGGCGGCGGCAACGACGAGCGGGAGCAGACCTTAAACCAGCTCCTCACCGAGATGGACGGCTTTGAGGGCGCCGAGGGCGTCATTATATTGGCCGCCACCAACAGGCCCGAGTCCCTGGACCCCGCCCTCACCAGGCCCGGGCGCTTTGACAGGCGGGTGCCCGTGGAGCTTCCCGATCTTGCCGGACGCGAGGCAATACTCAGGGTCCACGCCAAGAAGATAAAGATAGCGGACAATGTGGACTTTACCCAGATCGCCCGTATGGCGGGGCTTGCCAACATAGTAAACGAGGCCGCCCTCCGGGCCGTGCGCCAGGGCCGTCAGGCCGTGACCCAGGAGGACCTTTCCGAGAGCATCGAGGTGGTCATCGCCGGGTACCAGAAGAAGAACGCCATTTTGACGGATAAGGAGAAGTGGACCGTGGCCTATCACGAGATTGGCCACGCCTTAGTTGCGGCCAAGCAGACAAATTCCGCGCCGGTGCAGAAGATAACCATAATCCCCCGGACCTCCGGGGCATTGGGCTACACCATGCAGGTGGACGAGGGCAACCACTACCTCATGACGAAGGAGGAGATAGAGAACAAGATAGCCACCCTCACCGGCGGCCGCGCCGCCGAGGAGGTCCGCTTCGGCTCCGTCACCACCGGCGCTTCCAACGACATCGAGCAGGCCACGAAGCTGGCAAGAGCCATGATAACCCGCTACGGCATGAGCGAGGACTTCGACATGGTGGCCCTGGAGACAGTGACCAACCAGTACCTGGGCGGCGACAGCTCCCTCGCCTGCTCCGCCGAGACCCAGACGAAGATCGACGCCAAGGTGGTGGAGCTGGTGAAACGCCAGCACGAGAAAGCGCTGGGGATACTTAGGGATAACATGTCGAAGCTGGACGAGCTGGCAAGGTACCTATACGAGAAGGAGACCATAACAGGCGAGGAGTTTATGGGGATACTTAATAAGTAATAAGTAAAAAATATTCCTCTTTGCCTTCCCCGCACGCTCCACCCCCTTTTTGGAAAAGGGGGCAGGGGGATTAGAGCCCCCGTCCTACGGCAAATAATGCGACGACGAACAAGCTCGAACCCCCCGGCCCTGCGGGGCCACCCCCCTTTCCGAAAGGGGGGCGAGAATAGTGTTTCGCCTTCGGCGATTATTAAAATGGGGAGGGTTTGGAACCCTCCCCTACATCTATTATGGGGATTTCCCGGTTACCCCGTAGGGGCGGGTCCCAGACCCGCCCGTCCCCTTGGTTTTAAAATGTGACCGTTATATTCTCCCCCACAAGCCCCGTGGGTATCCCTGTCTTTGCCTCGGGAGAGTCGGGGTGGGCGAGGAGCCACTTGTTGCGGGCGGTGAGGATGCGGTCCTCGGCGGTCCTTTTCTCTATGTCCGGGGCCGGGAAATTGGTGCCACGGGGAAGGACGACGATGACTCTGAAATGCCCGTCCCTTGTGGCGTTGCATGGGGCGTAGTGGAGGGTGGTGGCATAGACCTCCACCGGCACGCCGCCGGGGGCCCGGAAGGCTTTGACCACGGATGTGTCAAGCACTCCGTTTTCTATCTCGTCCTGCTTTGCCAAAAGGAGTATGTAGTCGTCCTCGCCGATGTTTATCTCGCTGTCCCGGTGATACTCAAGGCAGTTGAGGGTCAGGTTACTGCCCCAGCACATGCCGATCTCGATGGGCATACCTCCGTAGAGGCTGTT
>CANQUO010000172.1 GCA_947627085.1 uncultured Oscillospiraceae bacterium | reverse complement strand
AAGATGAACACCGCCCGCCTCGTGGTCTGGGCCCAGCACGGCATCTACGGCGCTGGCAAGGATTTAGACGAGACCTTCGGCCTCATCGAGACCGCCGAGAAGGCCGCCGAGATATACATGAAGATCGCCCACCTGCCCATCGTCAACACCATCACCGACGACGCCATGTGGCAGCTCGCCGACCGCTTCGACCTCACCCCCCGTGAGGGCTACCTCTCCCCCAGGACCTGACAACTCTCTCCCCTTTCCTCCCCCTCCGGTCTCCATGGCCGGAGGGGGAGATTGTTTTGGGAAATAATGTTGCGCCTTACGGCGCTTGTTGAAATGCGGGAGGGTTTGGAACCCTCCCCTACGAAGAATATTTCAGATTTGCGAAAACCAGAAACCACCTTGTAGGGGCGGGTTCTAAACCCGCCCGTTCAACGGGAACGGTGGAAACGGGCCGATGTGGGCATCGGCCCCTACGGAAGCGTTTTTTAGGATACGCCCATGTAGCGCGCCCCGGTTAGGAGTCAAGACTGACGTCTACTGAGCGGGGAGCGGCCAAGCGGGTTAGACGTAGGGACAATTCGACCACGCACGCGCGGATGGCAATGGGATAAGCCGCCGGCACGCGCAACCGGCATTTTCTCTCTTTTGCTACTTTTCTCTCTTTTGTGCCAACAAAAGAGAGAAAAGTAGACCCCCTCCGTCCGTTCGGACGCATACCGATAAAAAGCCCCGCGGCAGCCAACCTCCCCCTTGAATTTATTTCCCATTGTGGTATACTTGTAAAAAAACGAAAGAGGGGTAGCTTTATGACCTGGGAGGAGCTTGAGAGGGCGGCGCAGAACTGCACCCGGTGCGCGCTCTATGAGACTCGGACGAAGCTTGTGTTCGGCGTGGGCGTCAGGGACGCGGGGGTCATGTTCGTGGGCGAGGGGCCCGGGGAGAACGAGGACCTTCAGGGCGAGCCCTTTGTTGGCCGGGGCGGACAGCTTTTAGATACCATGCTGACGCTCATCGACCTGGACCGCCGCAGGAACGTGTATATCGCCAACATCGTCAAGTGCCGTCCCCCCAAAAACCGCGACCCCCTGGGCACGGAGCAGGAGGCGTGCATCGGCTGGCTCAGGGCCCAGATGGACCTCATAAGGCCGAAGATCGTGGTGTGCCTCGGGCGTATCGCCGCAACGGTGCTCATAAAGCCGGACTTCAAAATAACCCGGGAGCACGGGCAGTTTTTTGATGTGAACGGAGTGCAGTACATGGCCCTCTATCACCCGGCGGCCCTTCTGCGCGACCCCCGCAAAAAGCCCGAGACCTTTGACGACCTTAAGGCCCTTCAGGCGAAGATCAGGGATATCTGTCCCGGTACATACACAAGATAAAAGGATGTGACCTCCACCCGTATGGAGCAATTTCGAAAGCCCGTTCCCGCCGATTTCCCTTGGATACACGCTCTTTGCTCGGCGGCGAATTTGAAAAGCGCCGATTTCAGCTTTTGCAACATTTACTGCTGGGACCACAATATAGATTCCTACGTCCGCCGGGTAGACGACAGGCTCCTCGTCAAGATGTGCCTCCACGGCGAGCTTATGTACCTCTACCCCGCCGGCACCGGCGACATCGCCCCGGCCATCAGGGCCATAACGGACGACGCCGGGGGACGGGGACGCCGCGTCATTATCCGCGGCGTGACGGAGGACGTCCTGCCGGAGCTCACCGGGCTTCTTGACACCGCCCCCGCCGTCACCTGCGATAAGGACTACTCCGACTATGTATACCTTGCCGCTGACCTTGCGGAGCTTTCAGGCAAGCGGTACCACTCGAAAAAGAACCACGTAAACCGCTTCACCGCCGACCATGAGTGGCACTTCGAGCCCATAACCCGGGACAACATCGGCCTCTGCCGGGATATGGCCGCCAGGTGGTTCGTGGACATGGAGACGGAGCGCGACTACGACTACGCCGGTGAGGCCGAGGCCATACACAACGCGCTGGCCGTATACTTCGACGTGGGCTTTGACGGCGGCATAATAATCGCCAACGGCGAGCCCGCCGCCTTCACCATTGGGGAGATGATATCCCCCGACACCCTCAACACGCATTTTGAGAAGGCCAGCCCCCATGTGAACGGCGCCTACACCGTCATAAATCAGGAGTTTGCCAGATACATGCTGGGAAAATACCCCGGCCTTACCTACATAAACCGCGAGGAGGACATGGGCATAGAGAACCTGCGCCTTGCCAAGCAGTCCTATCACCCGGCTTTCATGGTGGACAAGTTCAACGTGGAGTGGATAATATGAGCATGGAGGAAATACGCCCCTCCCGTATCGGGGACGAGGCGGAGCTTAAATCTTTGTGGAAAACCGTCTTTTGCGACGAGGACGAATATATAGACAGCTTTTTTGAGCTTTTATACTCCCCCGGCATGGCCCGGGTCTGTACGATAGATAACAAAATAGTCTCCGCGGCCTATATTTTGCGCTTAGGGGAGCTTGTGACCGGTGAGGACCTTCGCCCATGCTCTGAAGTCTACGCCCTCGGCACCCTGCCGGAGTACCGCCGCCGTGGCATCGCTCGGCGGGTGCTATCCGCCGCCATGCGGGATATCCCCGGCCCCGCCCTCGTCGTCCCGGCGGAGGCGGAGCTTTTCAACTACTACAAGGCATCCGGCTTCGCCCCGTATTTTAAAACCGTGGAGCTTGACGGCACGGACCGGGACGGAAATCTGGAGGGCACCGTCACATATGCCACCGTCCGGGGCTACGCGGCCCTTCGCGAGGAGCTTTTGCGCGGCGCGCCCCACATCGACCTTGGTATCCCCGCCCTAACCTTCCAGGAGCGGGTGTGCTTCATGTACGGCGGCGGGCTTTGCTATGTGGTCTGCGGCCGGGAGCGGTGCGCCGCCATTGTGGAGCTCCACGACGGCGTGGCCAAGATACCCGAGCTCATCGTCACCTCCGGCGACCGCCGGGAGGCCGCCGAGCTCATCTGCCGCGCCTTCGGCGTTCAAAGCTACTCCCTCCGGTCCCCCGCCCGCCCCGGCGAGGCCGCCCGGGAGTTCGCCATGCTCTCCCCCTCCCCCGCCGGCAATACCGTCCCCGCCTGGTTCGGCCCAGCTTTTGACTGATTTTTCATAATATCTTCCATTTTGGACAGGTTTACATAATTGTAAATCAAATATAAATTTAAATTTAATACTTTTGAAATAATTTAATGTTTATCTTTTAAAAATTACCGATTAAAATAAAGCCTGTAAACAAGATCGATTCACCTTTTTCATTTTATCCTCTTTTTCAAGGTGGGAGCCGCAAGGCTCCCACCAATTTTTTATCCTATTTTCAAAGGCCCGTAGGGCCTTTGAAAATAGTGGGGGACGTGCGGAAAAATTCGCGAAAAGGTCTGCGGACCTATTCGCGAATTTTTCCTGCCGTCACGCCGCGCGCGCCGCAAGCGGCACACTTGCGTGACAAAAGGGATTTTTTCTGACGTACATGCCGTCAGAAAAAATATTGAATTTGGGGGTTGGCAAGACCTTTAGCTTTCGCGTTTCTCCCAATTCCCTTTTGTGTTCCCGGAGTATTGAAGCGTTGACCGGGGCGGGTATTGAGAGGAAACGCATATCATTGAGCCAATGAAAAATCCTGGGCATATGTTCTTTCGCCTGTGTCGACCTCTACATTGAGCGAATATGAATTTTGCGAAGGGGTGTCTGCGTCTGATTCTGATAACGGGATCGAGAATAAGAGGATATAGTCGTTGCCATCCTCCGTAGTATTGCTTGTTAATTGAATCGGTTCCATATAAGCGGTATGAGACTCCGAATATATGTCGCCTTTTTTCAGCTCACATTTTGAAAGCGCTACATTTTGTGCGTATGCAGCGTTGTACTCAACAGCAATAAATCCGCATCCATCGTCCGGGGTAATAATATCTCCGGTTTCGGTCTGATACTCATAGCAAAAAGTTGCATTCATCACACAAAAAGTAAATTGGTCTGTCTCCCATACTGTTCCGATTTTATACATTCCTTTAGGAGCTGATAAGGTAAACGGAAGAAAATCTATTGATTGCGAAATTCCCAATGCCAAAACAAGCGCAAAACAAGCCGCGACAGCTCCCCACTTGATATGCTCCCCCTAAAGTAGACAGTGAAAAAGAAAAAACACTGTCGAGATAGGGGGAGCATACAT
>CANQUO010000171.1 GCA_947627085.1 uncultured Oscillospiraceae bacterium | reverse complement strand
ACGGCAACCTAGGCGCTGTCTGATCTGTAAACTTTATTTTAATCTTTTCTCTGTCCTCTTGACGGGGCGCGGGTCATATCGCGTACCGGGTGACATGTCTTATTGGCATTTATTTGTTATCGTTAAATGGGTTTTGGGCTTTCTTTTCCTCCAGCTCCTGACGGCGGGCGTCCTCAAGGGCTTCGGCCTTTATCTGGCGCATGATCTCGCTGTCCTCCTCGGGCTTTTCAGGCTCGGAGGCGGCGTCCGGGGCAGGGGAGTCGGGAGGGAGCTGACCTGAGTGCTCGCACATGTATTTAAACTGCTCGCCGGTCATGGACTCGTTTTCCAGAAGGTACTCGGCCACGGAGATGAGAAGCTCACGGTGCTCGGTCAGTATCTCCTCGCACTTTTTCGCGGCCTCGTCGAAGATGCGCTTGACCTCCTCGTCGATCATTGCCGCCGTCTCCTCGGAGTAGGACTTGGTGGTGCCGAAGTCGCGGCCGATGAAGATGGAGTGGTCGGAGCTGTCGTAGCTTATGGGGCCCAGCCTGTCGCTCATACCGTAGCGGGTGACCATGCTCCGGGCAGTGTTAGTGGCGGCCTGGATATCCCCGGAGGCGCCGGTGGATATGTCGTCAAGGAAGAGCTTTTCGGCCACGCGGCCGCCCAGGCTCATGACGATGTCCTCGAACATCTCGGAACGGGACTTGTAGTTTTCCAGGTCCTCCTCGGGCCGGAAGAGGGTGTAGCCGCCGGCCTGACCACGGGGGATGATGGTAATATAGTGCACGGGGTCGGCGTGCTTTAGGAACATGCCGGTGACGGCGTGGCCGGACTCGTGGTAGGCGGTGAGCTTCCGGGCCTTGTCTGACATTTTGCGGGATTTTTTCTCCGGGCCCATCTGGACCTTCAAAATGGCCTCGTCCACGTCGCCCATGGTGATAAATGGGCGGCTGTTGCGGGCGGCCAGGAGCGCGGCCTCGTTCATCACGTTCTCAAGGTCCGCGCCGGTAAAGCCGGGGGTGCCGCGGGCGATGCTCTTAAGGTCCACGTCGTCCCCAAGGGACTTGCCACGGGAGTGAATCTTCAAAATCTCCTCACGGCCCCTTACATCCGGGACGCCCACGAAAATCTGCCGGTCAAAGCGTCCGGGGCGCAGAAGGGCGGAGTCCAGGATATCGGCGCGGTTGGTGGCCGCCATGACTATGACGCCCTCGTTGGTATTGAAGCCGTCCATCTCCACAAGGAGCTGGTTCAAGGTCTGCTCCCGCTCGTCGTGGCCGCCGCCGAGGCCCGAGCCGCGCTGACGTCCCACGGCGTCGATCTCGTCAATGAATACGATGGCGGGGGAGAGCTTCTTGGCCTGCTCGAAAAGATCGCGGACACGGGATGCGCCCACGCCCACGTAGAGCTCCACGAAGTCGGAGCCGGAGATGGACAGAAACTGCACGTTCGCCTCACCGGCCACGGCCTTGGCAAGGAGCGTCTTACCTGTGCCCGGAGGGCCCACCAGCAGTACGCCCTTGGGGATGCGCGCGCCGAGAGCGGTATATTTCTGTGGAGCCTTCAGAAAGTCGACTATCTCCTCAAGCTCCGCCTTCTCCTCGTCGGCTCCCGCCACGTCGGCGAAGGTGACCTTCTTTTTGTCGTCGGAGGCAAGACGCGTCCGGGCCTTGCCGAAGCGCCCGGCGCCTCCGCCGCCACCGCCTCCGCCGGCCCCGATGCGGCTCATCATCACATACCAGATGACTATCATCACTATCATGATGACGACGTAGGGTATGATGGTGACCCACCAGGACTGATAGGTGGGCACGTAGTCATATTCCAGCGTCCCGTCGCGGAACTGCTCCGTTATGATGTCGCCCAGGTCCCGGTAGAAGAAGTCCAGGCTCAATAGCTCATGGTGGACGCTGGTCGAGGACGTGCCGCCGATGGGCTTTCTGAGCTCCAGATAGACCTGGCCGTCCTCGATGTAGAAGGTGGAGACGTTGCCATCCTCAAACTGCCGGCGCATCTCGGAGTAGCTGACCTTAGAGGACGGGACGTCCGAGGAGCTCAGCAGATAGATGGCCGCCACCAATATGAGGAGTATGAACACGTAAAATCCAATATCCGGCTTGCGGGTCGGCTTTCTGTTCAAGCAAAAATCACTTCTTTCCTGTGAAATTGGGAAAACGTCACGCGTATATCTCGGGCCTGAGAACGCCGATATAGGGGAGGTTCCTGTACCTCTCGGCATAGTCAAGGCCGTAGCCCACGATAAAGGCGTCGGGGCACTGGAAGCCCACGTAATCCGGGATTATCTCCGACCTGCGGCGGGCGGGCTTGTCAAGGAGGGTGCAGATGGACACCGAGGCGGGCTTTCTGGCCTCGATATATTTTTTGAGGTAGGAGAGGGTCACGCCGGAGTCCAGGATATCCTCAATGAGGATTATGTGACGGCCCTCCGCGTCGTAGCTCAAGTCCTTGTTGATCTTCACGGCTCCCGTGGTGGTGGTGCCGGAGCCGTAGGAGGAGACCGCCATAAAGTCGATGTCGCAGTAGGTGTCCACGGCGCGCATAAGGTCCGCCATAAATACGAAGGAGCCCTTGAGCACGCCCACGAAAAGGGGGTTCTTGCCGTCATAATCCGCGGTTATCTGAGCGCCCAGCTCCCTTACCCTTGCGGCTATCTCGTCCGCGGAAAAAAATACTCTCTCGATGTCCTCTTCTATCATTGTCTTATCTCCTCTATCTTTATTTCTATTGCCGGCTCGCCCGGAGCCGGGAGATAACTTATATCCTGTCCCACCGACCACACGGCGACGGGGCCGCGCCCGTCGGCTATGACAGGTATCTTGTCCCGCAGGGCCCGGGGTATCTTTTTGTCTATCATGAGCTTTTTAAGGCTCCTTGTGCCGCCGCGAAGCCGGAGGCTGTCGCCGGTCCTTCTGGGGCGGGCCCTGAGAGCTCCTACAATTTTATCGCGTTTTACGTAAAAAGTAGTTAAGGAATTGTAAATCCCGCGCTCAAAGACACATTCTTTGCAAAAAACTGTGAAATCCGTCCCACTTATTATAACAGGGCTGTCAAGAGTGAGAAAAATTTCCTCAAAGGCAGGCGCGCCCTCCGTGACCCTTACGATCTTTCCGTACTCACGCCGGAGCTTCACATTCGGAAGGCTGAGCTCGGCGGAGGGGTCGGGGCTCCCGGCGAGCCTCAGGACCTGCTCTACGTGGGCGCGCGAAAGCTCCGCATTACAAAAGAGCCTTACAGCTCTCGCCGCCACGGGGCGGGGGAGGGAGAGGAGCTTTTCAACGTCAAGACTGCCGTCCGCGCCGTCCAAAAAGGACCTTGCGAGACTGTCGAGATAGTCGGCGTCCGCGCGCAAAAGCTCCGTCATGGGCGTTATGTTGAGCGCCGGGTTCAGCTCCTTTAAAACCGGCGCCACGCTGTGCCGTACCCGGTTGCGGGCGTAGTCGTCGGAGAGGTTCGTGGAGTCCTCCCGGTGGGGGACGGAGTTTTCAAGGTTAAATACCTCGATCTCGGCTCTCGTCACATTGAGAAGGGGCCGTATGAGCTTGCCCCTTACCGGCGGTATGCCGCAAAGTCCACGAAGGCCGGTCCCCCGGGCAAGACGCAAAAGGACGGTCTCAAGGTTGTCGTCGCAATTGTGGGCGGTGGCGACCCTGTCGATCTTCTCAAGCCCCGCAGTCCGGAAAAAGAAGGCGTAGCGCATGTCCCGGGCGGTCTCCTCGATGCCGCGCCCCAGCCGGGCGGCCTCGGCGGCCACGTCGCCGGAGCCAGTAATGAGGGGGACGCCAAGCTTTTCGCACTGCTCCCGGACGAAGGCCTCGTCCCCGTCGGACTCCGCCCCCCGAAGGTTGTGGTTATAGTGGGCGGCGTAGAGCCGAAGATCGTATTTCGGCGCCAGGGCGCGGAGGACGTGGAGCAGACACATGGAGTCCGTTCCACCGGATACGCAGGCGAGCACGCTCCCGCCCTCCGGGAGCATATTGTATTCTTGACAGAATTTCTCGATTTTTTTCAGCATGTTCAAAACTCCGGGGTCACTCCTCATGCCGGTGGTCCAGGGAGGCGAAGGAGGCGTACTCGGGCATCCAGCGAAGCTCCACGGTGCCGGTCTCGCCCCGGCGGTTTTTGAGGATGATGCAGTCGGCTATAGTTGGCCACACGGACTCCTTGTTGTAGTAGTCGTCCCG
>CANQUO010000170.1 GCA_947627085.1 uncultured Oscillospiraceae bacterium | reverse complement strand
GCAAGCACAAATACTACGGGCGCTTCAATCAGGGCGTCGTCACCATAAATCTGCCGGACGTGGCCCTCTCCTCCGGTGGCGACATGGACAAATTCTGGAAGATATTTGAGGACCGCCTTGAGTTGTGCCACCGGGCCCTTCGGTGCCGCCACGAGAGGCTTTTGGGCACCCCCTCCGACGTGGCGCCCATACTCTGGCAGTACGGGGCTCTGGCCCGCCTTGAAAAGGGCGAGCCCATCGACAAGCTCCTCTACGGCGGGTATTCCACCATCTCCTTGGGTTACGCCGGACTTTACGAGTGCGTCAAGTACATGACCGGCAAGTCCCACACCGACCCCGAGGCCACGCCCTTCGCCCTCTCCGTCATGCAGAAGATGAACGACAAGTGCAAGGAGTGGAAGCTGGCCGAGAACATCGACTACTCCCTCTACGGCACGCCCCTGGAGTCCACCACCTACAAGTTCGCCAAGGCCCTTCAGCGGCGCTTCGGCATCATCGAGGGCATAACCGACAAGGGGTATATCACCAACTCCTATCACGTCCATGTCTCCGAGAAGATCGACGCCTTCACCAAGCTTAAGTTCGAGGCCGAATTCCAGGCCCTCTCCCCCGGCGGCGCCATCAGCTACGTGGAGGTCCCGGACATGCAGAATAACCTTGAGGCCGTCTTGCAGGTGATGAAGTTCATCTACGACAACATCATCTACGCGGAGCTCAACACCAAGTCCGACTACTGCCAGGTCTGCGGCTGGGACGGCGAGATACAGATAGTCGAGGAGGACGGCAAGCTCATCTGGAAGTGCCCCAAGTGCGGCAACACCGACCAGGACAAGATGAACGTGGCCCGCCGCACCTGCGGCTACATCGGCACCCAGTTCTGGAACCAGGGCAGGACTCAGGAGATAAGAGACAGGGTGCTCCACCTTTAAAAACCATCCATTCCCGGGGCGCAAGTCCCGGGAAACGCTTTAAAAAAACAAAATCGGAGCCCAGCGTAGCATGTCCATTTTGAGAGGAGGAGTGAACACAGCGCCTGAGCCGTCACGCCCGCGTGGCGGCGAGGTAAAGCGTGTTCAACGACGACGATGAATTACGGCGAAATAAAAAACTGCGATATAGCCGACGGTCAGGGGGTGCGGGTGACGCTGTTCGTCTCCGGGTGCACCAACCACTGTGAGGGGTGCTTCCAGCCCCAGACCTGGGATTTTGATTTCGGGCAGCCCTTCACCGGGGAGACGGAGGAGGAGCTCATAAATATGCTCTCCCCCTCCTATATAAACGGACTTACGCTCCTGGGCGGCGAGCCTATGGAGCCTGAAAATCAGCGGGCCCTCCTCCCATTCGTCCGCCGTGTGCGGGAGACATATCCCGATAAGACGATATGGTGCTACTCCGGCTTTACGCTGGACGAGCTTTTGCAAGACGGCTCCCACCCCAGGTGCGAGGTGACGGACGAGCTTCTGTCCCTCATCGACGTACTGGTGGACGGTAAATTCATCCTGGCGGAGAAGGACATCTCCCTTCGCTTCCGGGGCTCAAGGAACCAGCGCGTGCTGGACCTCCCGGCCACGCTGAAGGCCGGGAAGGCCGTCCTCTGGGACGGCCTGTAACCAGGCTCCCGACCGCGAAATATGAAAAAGGGTGGCAGGATCGTTCCTGTCACCCTTGATTTTTTGCGGGGTCATTTTTCGTCCTTCTCCGGCGCGCGTGGGGGCTTTGGGAAGGCGGAGGAGAGGAAGCGGGAGGCGCTGTCGGTAATATAGACCGCCGTCGCGGCGATGGTGAGCTTCAGGCCGGAGGGGTAGCTGTCGGCCAGGGTGACGGTCATGAGGAATATGGCCACCAGACTCACCAGTACCATACCGGCGACGCTGCTGCGGCTATAAGTGTAGCCGGCGGCGTAATAGGCGCACACCGCCGTCGCGGCGAAGGCCATACAGCCGTAGCAGTAGTCCAGAAGCACCGGGTTGCCGGCGTTTATCCGGTAGAGGGCCACCATCCAGTAGCAGTAGAATATGGCCGGTATGACGCTTATGAGCCTCAAAAAGGGCTTTTCGGGCCGCTGGGTGTAGGAATAATAGGCCATTGCGACCATGGCAAGGCCCGTGAGGGCCATAAAGCCCACGAACACCCACCGGGATATGCCGGTGAGGGCCATAAGGTCCGTGCCGCCCAGGCCGCATATTATGGCTGTCACCGTCACGCCAAGCCCAAGCAGAGCCCGCATGGCAAAGGAGAGGTAGCTTGAGGTGTAAAAGGCCCTACGGAAGGTCCTGGGCACGTCGAGCCTTGCGGAAACAAGCAGCGCCACGGCAAGGGACAGGGCGAATACGGCCACGGTGAGGATGAGCAGTACCGTGGTCACGCCGGAGCCCCTTTTGAGAAGGCCGGAGGACGGATCGAATACCGTGGCCAGTTGAAGGCCCCTGAGTACGGCTCCCGCCGCGCCGAGGAGCAGTGCTCCTAAGGGGAGCAGGGATAATTTACGCATATCACGCACCAGCTTCAAATAAAAATAGTTAAGGGCGCCGACGCGCTCGGAGTTTTCTTCTATTTTACACATTTTATTCCCACAAGTCAATGCGCAAACGGAGGATTACATATGAAAGTGATGCTGGTGCTGTGTCTTTTGGTGGTGATATTCGCCCTGGTATTCCCCGTGGCCGCGGCCTGGAGCCCCGGCGATAAGGCTCCGGACGGGCCCTCCGGGGTGGCGGACAAGCTCCCGGAGTCCCCGGCCTCCGACGGACTTTTCTACGTGGAGGACCGGCCGCAGACGCCGGACCGGGACGATGAGACCACGGTCACGCTCCTGCGGGACGGACAGATAACGGAGCTCAGCCTCACGGATTACCTGATTGGCGCCATGTCCGCCGAGATGCCGGCTACCTTCGAGCCGGAGGCGTTGAAGGCCCAGGCCGTGGCGCTCAGGACCTACTACCTGCGCAAGGCCCGGCTCGGCTCCTCCGCCCACCCGGACGCCCAGATATGCGCCGACAGCACCTGTTGTGCGGCCTTCAGGGACGAAGCACAACTAAAGGAGCGGTGGGGCGAGAGCTTCGAGGCGAATTTCAAAAAAATCTCCGCCGCGGTCCGGGCCACGGACGGGTTGTACCTTGCCTACGAGGGCCAGCCGGCCCTGGCCGTGTTCCACTCCTCCTCCGCCGGGCGCACCGAGGCCAGCGAGGAGATATGGAACGGCGCGGTGCCGTACCTTGTGAGCGTTGAGAGCCCCGAGACAGCGGACACGGTGCCGGGATACGTGACCTCAGTCACCGTGTCGGCGGGGGAATTTCGGGAGACGGTACTGGGCAAATACCCCGACGCCGTGTTCGGCGAGGACATGGACGCCTGGGTGGCCGAGCCCGTGTACTCCGCCTCGGGGCGCTTAAGCCACGTGCTCATCGGCGGGAAAACCGTCCAGGGCACAGCCCTTCGGAGTATGTTCGGCCTCCGGTCCACCGCCGTGAAAATCGAGGTGAAGGACGGCAACATCACCATGACCACCACCGGCTACGGCCACGGCGTAGGCATGAGCCAGTACGGCGCCAACACCATGGCCTCCGACGGCGCCGATTTCGCCGAGATCCTCTCCCACTACTACCCCGGCACCACGATCGTCGGCCTCTGACCCACCCCTCGGCGAATTACATTGACAGCCCCCGAATATACGGAAGCCCCCAATTCAAATCAATTTTCGCGGCGACATGCGCGTCGCGAAAATTACCTCTTGTTTTGCGCAGTGTACGGCCCTTCGGGCCGTGCGCGGAGCAAAACGGCAGAAAAGGCTGGACGGAATTCTAATTCCGTCCAGCCTTTTCTCATTCGTTCCCTCTTGTCGGCAAAGGCCAACGGCCTTTGTCGACAGTTAAAAAAGGCCCGCCGAAGCGGGCCTTTTTTATTATTCCTGAGAGTACATGGTAACGAGTCTGTTGAGGTGATCCCAGCGCTCCATGGCGGCCTTTTCGTTCTTGGCGAAGAGGTCCTTGGCGCGCTCCGGGAAGGAGCGGGTCAGGGCGCTGTAACGGGCCTCGTTCATCAGGAACTCCTGATAGCCGCCTGCGGGGGCCTTGGAGTCGAGGACGAACTTCTTGCCAGGCTCGGCGGCGGGGTTGAAGCGGAACAGATTCCAGTAGCCGCACTCGACGGCCTTCTTCATTTCCTTCTGGCAGTTGACCATGCCGCCCTTGATGGAGTGCATCTCGC
>CANQUO010000169.1 GCA_947627085.1 uncultured Oscillospiraceae bacterium | reverse complement strand
AAGTAGCCGGCGCCGCCGCCGAAGGGGCGATGGGGCCAGGTGAATTTGGCGATGGCGGGGCGGTCGGGGGTGAGGTGAGGGAGGAGGCGACGACACGTCACAAGTCAAGCCTCTTTTTTTTCAAAAGTTTCAACTCACGCCTCCGTGAGGAGGCGACAGCGGGAGCTCGCAGGAATTACGAGTTACGAATTGTTTCAACTCACGCCTCCGTGGGGAGGCGACAGACGCCGGACTTGACCGAGTCCCACGCGTCAAGGTTTCAACTCACGCCTCCGTGAGGAGGCGACAAGCGCGAAAAACGCCCCCTGCAGCAACCCGTCAAGTTTCAACTCACGCCTCCGTGAGGAGGCGACAAAGATGCTGGACACGCTGAAGGTTTGGGCGGCGTTTCAACTCACGCCTCCGTGAGGAGGCGACTGTGAACGACCTTGCCGTGCTGGCTCTGCAAGCGGTTTCAACTCACGCCTCCGTGAGGAGGCGACATCCTGTATTTCGAGTTTTGTTTTACAAGGGCGGAGTTTCAACTCACGCCTCCGTGAGGAGGCGACCGGCGGTGGTGACGAGTGTGAATGATTTGGCGACGTTTCAACTCACGCCTCCGTGAGGAGGCGACTGGCTCTAGGAGCGAGTGATAAACACAAACCCAAGTTTCAACTCACGCCTCCGTGAGGAGGCGACCTCAACCCGTCAATGCGCAGTGGCCCACGCAGGCGGTTTCAACTCACGCCTCCGTGAGGAGGCGACCGCCGGTGTGGAATAAGGTGCATTTTTTGAGGCAGTTTCAACTCACGCCTCCGTGAGGAGGCGACGTTTGCTGAGGGGGATGGGGTGGAGGAAGGGGGAGTTTCAACTCACGCCTCCGTGAGGAGGCGACAGGGGAGAGGCTGATGCTCAAGCAGTTGTGGGACGGTTTCAACTCACGCCTCCGTGAGGAGGCGACATTTAGAGGATGGATTCCCGAGCGATAGCTGCGAGTTTCAACTCACGCCTCCGTGAGGAGGCGACAGCCCGTCACCCAGATGGCCCTCTGTCTTGCTGCCGGTTTCAACTCACGCCTCCGTGAGGAGGCGACCGCATACCACATCGCCGATTGCTATCCTACCGCGGGTTTCAACTCACGCCTCCGTGAGGAGGCGACAGGTGCGCTGGTGGAGCCGTGAACAAGACTTTTCCGGTTTCAACTCACGCCTCCGTGAGGAGGCGACTGCACGAGGTCAACGCGCACGCAGTGGTCGAGCAAGTTTCAACTCACGCCTCCGTGAGGAGGCGACTCGCGCTCGATTTTGTCGTCTTGCACAGCTTCCTCGTTTCAACTCACGCCTCCGTGAGGAGGCGACTCTGCGACTGCGCCGCATCCTCAACGAAACTCAGGTGTTTCAACTCACGCCTCCGTGAGGAGGCGACTTGGTCAGTCATGAGGAGATTTTGGGGGTGAGAGTGTTTCAACTCACGCCTCCGTGAGGAGGCGACCGACGTCTCTGCGTTCCTAGCTTCCCTCGAGGGAGTTTCAACTCACGCCTCCGTGAGGAGGCGACGCTCGGATCGAGGTGCAAGTACAATTTTCCGTTTCTGTTTCAACTCACGCCTCCGTGAGGAGGCGACGACGACCGCGGCACATTTTATTCACGAGGGCGACGTTTCAACTCACGCCTCCGTGAGGAGGCGACGAGAGGGTCGCTCATTGGATGGATAGGTTGATGTTGTTTCAACTCACGCCTCCGTGAGGAGGCGACCTTATCAAGGAGTTCCACCGTTTACCAGAACGGCTTGTTTCAACTCACGCCTCCGTGAGGAGGCGACGCGCGGCGGGCGGAGGTGCGGCATAATACGGCGAAGTTTCAACTCACGCCTCCGTGAGGAGGCGACCGGATATAGGAACTGCACCTGATGGGCCACTGCCTGTTTCAACTCACGCCTCCGTGAGGAGGCGACGTGCCGGCTCTTCCAGAATCTGACGAGTGTATTACAGTTTCAACTCACGCCTCCGTGAGGAGGCGACCCGATACCGTGCGACCTCAAAAGAAGCCCAAAATTGTTTCAACTCACGCCTCCGTGAGGAGGCGACGACTCGTTAGCGTCTGTGCGCTCCGACATCACGATGTTTCAACTCACGCCTCCGTGAGGAGGCGACGTCGAACCAATCATATATCATTAACCGACAAAATGGTTTCAACTCACGCCTCCGTGAGGAGGCGACTGCAGTGGCTCACCTCAGCAAGACGGAGCATCAGTTTCAACTCACGCCTCCGTGAGGAGGCGACCAGTCGTTTACTCTTGCCAGCCTCTTGACGGCGGGGTTTCAACTCACGCCTCCGTGAGGAGGCGACAGTTATCAGATCGTCGGAGCTCAGCTCCAAGAGATGTTTCAACTCACGCCTCCGTGAGGAGGCGACCGATATAAAATCGGAGTGCTGGAGGATATAGCAGGTTTCAACTCACGCCTCCGTGAGGAGGCGACTCAGCTTGCCGGACATGGTGTCGCCGCCCTTGAGTTTCAACTCACGCCTCCGTGAGGAGGCGACGAGCCGGAGATCGGGCAGGTGTACGGCTACGGGCAGTTTCAACTCACGCCTCCGTGAGGAGGCGACGGTGTTTTATGCGTGGGCGAGGAGGAGGTATGAGGTTTCAACTCACGCCTCCGTGAGGAGGCGACCAGCTCTTCTTCTGAGAGCTCATTGAGCGCGTCGTTTCAACTCACGCCTCCGTGAGGAGGCGACCGCCGTCTTACCGGCATCCATCTTGATGCCCTCGCGTTTCAACTCACGCCTCCGTGAGGAGGCGACAATTGGTCAATAAGTTACAGTCAGAATCTGATGCAGTTTCAACTCACGCCTCCGTGAGGAGGCGACTTAATTTGGCGACCATCTGGTGTTATGAGGAGAATGTTTCAACTCACGCCTCCGTGAGGAGGCGACGTTGATAAATGCCGATAGCAAAGTCACATTCTTGTGGTTTCAACTCACGCCTCCGTGAGGAGGCGACTGGTCAGTCATGATGAGATTTTCGGGGTGAGGGTGTTTCAACTCACGCCTCCGTGAGGAGGCGACGAGGGTCGGAAAATAACTCGCACGGAGGATGAGAGGTTTCAACTCACGCCTCCGTGAGGAGGCGACCAGTCGCAGACATCCACCTCTCCGTCTTCGTGAAGTTTCAACTCACGCCTCCGTGAGGAGGCGACTGACTGCGCTCTGCGTTTCCCGGCAGGGGCTGAGGTTTCAACTCACGCCTCCGTGAGGAGGCGACCCGACCTCGCGGCGCGCGTTCCGAAGCCTGTAAGCGTTTCAACTCACGCCTCCGTGAGGAGGCGACATTAAGCCTTTTGCGGCGTCCACATGCTCCACATGTTTCAACTCACGCCTCCGTGAGGAGGCGACGTTTCCCCGCAACCTCGTGGAAGTGACTCAGCGCATGTTTCAACTCACGCCTCCGTGAGGAGGCGACTGCACCACGTGGTAGAAAGTAAGCAATCCGCCCGAGGTTTCAACTCACGCCTCCGTGAGGAGGCGACTTTCGGCGGCTACGGGATTTTGCGCGAAAAGGAGTTTCAACTCACGCCTCCGTGAGGAGGCGACTGTCCGTTTGAAACTTATCGCTTGCCCATAAATCGTTTCAACTCACGCCTCCGTGAGGAGGCGACCGACCCATCCTCGGGGGAGGTGATGTGCTTTCTGTTTCAACTCACGCCTCCGTGAGGAGGCGACAAAGGTGCCCGGGATGCGGCGAAATCACGGACGAGTTTCAACTCACGCCTCCGTGAGGAGGCGACATTCGCAGACACGAAAGACCAGTGGCAACATTGGTTTCAACTCACGCCTCCGTGAGGAGGCGCCCATCATGGACTGGCGCGCTTTCGCACGCCGCCACGCGTTTCAACTCACGCCTCCGTGAGGAGGCGACATGACGGTCACATGACGGTCACATGTCCGCATAAGACGTTTCAACTCACGCCTCCGTGAGGAGGCGACATTTAATTTTTTCGACTATTTTCTTTCCCTTTTCTGTTTCAACTCACGCCTCCGTGAGGAGGCGACCCCGAGGCGCTCGCACTCAGCCTTCAACTTTGCCGGTTTCAACTCACGCCTCCGTGAGGAGGCGACTGCCCATCGTGAAAGCGGCGAGGGCGCACGTGCAGGTTTCAACTCACGCCTCCGTGAGGAGGCGACCGCCATGCAAGCCACACTTTTTTATGACTTGCTGGTTTCAACTCACGCCTC
>CANQUO010000168.1 GCA_947627085.1 uncultured Oscillospiraceae bacterium | reverse complement strand
CACCACCATGACTACCGCCAAGACCAAGCACAGGGTCTTCTTCAGAGTCTTCATGTAGTGTTTCCTCCTTAATAACATAGCTCCCAGTTGAAAGTGAAGCTTTTGAGGCGAAACAGAGCGTAAAACGGAGGAAAAAGCAGAAAATAGGGACGAAACAGACAAACTGGAAATTCGATTTGCGACTTATTTGTGTATTATCCATGAAATGGAAGTGGGTTGCGCCGGGGAAAATACTGTGATATAATATCCGCAGTAGCGGATATTATATTGATTTTATGCCGTTTTTCTCCCCGGCTTCGCCGGGAACCGAAAAACATGGCTAATATACCATCCCCGCTTCGCGGGTATGGTATAATATCCACAAGAGCACATTTTTACCGGTTTTTACAACCGGGATAAAAATTTCTTCACGGAGGCGCGACATGGACGAGAGGATAAGGGGATTTTTCGCGGAGCACGAGGAGGAGATACTGAGGGACATCGCCGCGCTGGTGGCGGTGGACAGTGTGAGAGGGGAGAGCGCGCCGGGGGCGCCATTCGGGCCGGGGCCCAGGCGGGCGCTGGACGAGGCGCTGAGGATCGCCCGGTCCCACGGACTGGAGGGGGAGATACGTGGCGACAGGGTGCTGGTGATAAGCCTCGGCGGGGGAGACGCGGAGCTGGGGATACTGGCGCACCTGGACGTGGTGCCGCCCGCGGGGGAGTGGACGGTGACGGAGCCGTATAAGATGCGCTTATCCGGCGGGAAAATATACGGCCGGGGGGTCATCGACGACAAGGGCCCGGCGGTGACGGCCATGTGGGCGCTGATATGTGCCCGGGAGCTGGGGATGATAAAGAGGAGAGTGGAGTTCATCTTAGGCTCGGACGAGGAGTGCGGCTCCGGGGATATCGAGTGGTACACGGAGCATTACAAAATGCCCCCTCGGGTGTTCACGCCGGACGGTAATTTCCCGGTGGTGAACACGGAGAAGGGGCGGACGCATTTTGAGATAACCGCGCCGGCATACCGGGGCGAGGGGCTGAGGGTCGTGAGACTCTCGGGCGGGTCGGTGCCCAACGCAGTGCCGGCAAGGTGCGAGGCGGAGCTGTCCGACGGGCGGAGGCTTGAGTTTTCGGGAAAAGCGGCCCACGGGAGCTTACCTCAGGAGGGCGACAACGCGGCGACCCGGGCCATCGGGGCGCTGGCGGACATGGAGGGCGAGGGATTTGAGCTTTTCCGAGCCCTCAGGGCCGTCTTTCCCCACGGAGATGTGGGAGGCCATACCGTGGGAGCGGCGTGCTCTGACGAGCTCTCAGGGGCCCTGACGGTCAATTTGGGCGTGATGGAGTATGACGAGGATACGGGACTCCGGGCCCAGGTGGACTGCCGGGTGCCGGTATGCGGCGACGGGGAGAAGGTGGCCCGGGCCTTTGCCGAGGCGCTGGGGGACATGGCGAAGGTGAAAATCATTTCCGTCTCCCGGCCGCACCACGTACCGGCGGAGTCGGACATAGTGTCGGGACTTCTCAAGATTTACGAGGAGTACACGGGCATGCCGGGGAAGGCCCTGTCCATGGGCGGCGGGACGTATGTCCACGAGATCGAGGGCGGTGTGGCCTTCGGCGCGGAGTTCCCGGGCTCGGACGTGCACATGCACGAGCCGGACGAGCGGGTGGAGGTCCGGGAGCTCATGTTAGGCGGCCAGATGTACGCCGCCGCGGTGGCGGAGTTTTGCGGTTGAGGACCGCGGATTACAAAAGGGTGTGATCGCTTGGATAAGATAAAAAAGGCGCTCAGAGTCACGGTGGACTTTCTGGACGGGATAGGGCGGAGGCAGATATGGACCTACGCCGCGGCGGCCACGTTCTATATGTTCCTGTCGCTGGCACCGATACTGTGCCTGCTGTTGGCGCTGTTGCCGTATACGCCGCTGACGGAGGAATATCTGCTGGGTATTCTCCACAGAATCGGCCCCGGGGAGCTCTATTCGCTCCTGTCGGGGTTTATCGGGAGCATCTACCAGGGGTCCGCCGCCACGCTGTCCCTGTCGGCGGTGGCGTCGGTGTGGACGGCGTCGCTGTCGATGCTGTCGCTGATGCGGGGCATGGACGCGGCCCACGACAAGGAGCGGAAGGAAAATTTCCTCGTTTTCCGGCTCCGGGCGATATTCTTCATGATAATCGCCCTGGCGGCCATACTGATAACGCTGTGCGCCATAGTCTACGGCGGGCAGATAATCGAATTTGCCAGGTCTAAGCTGGAATCGTCCTGGGCGGTGGACGCGCTTTTGGCGATAATAAGGATACTGAGGTTCCCGGTGATCATGCTCTTTTTGTTCCTCACGTTCCTTGTGATGTACAAGTGGATGCCCTTCGGCAAGCGCAAGCTACTAAGACAGTGGCCGGGGGCGTTGTTCTGCACCGTGGCGTGGATGGTGTTCTCGTTTATTTTCTCGCTGTATGTCGAACATTCCAGCAAGTACAGTGTTTACGGGATACTGGGCACGGTGATCGTGGCGCTTTTGTGGATGTACTATATCCTGTTTATACTGCTGGTGGGGTCGTATATAAATAAGTTCGTCCGGGAGGAGCCGGTGAAGCTCCGGGAGCTTGCGGAAGAGACACCGGAAGAGACACCGGCGGAAATGCCGGCGGACAAGCCCGCCAATGGGCCGGAGGAGAAGGGGGAAATGGCATGAAGAAATATATACTCGCTTTAGACCAGGGGACCACGAGCTCAAGGGCCATACTTTTCGACACGGAGCAGAACATCGCCGGGGTGTCACAGCGGGAGTTCACCCAGTACTTCCCCAAGGACGGCTGGGTGGAGCACGACCCGGAGGAGATATGGCGGACTGAGCGCGCGGTGATGGAGAATGTCCTGCGGGAGAGCGGCGTCAGGGCCTCGGAGGTCCTGGCCGTCGGGATAACCAACCAGCGGGAGACCACCGTACTCTGGGACCGGGAGACGGGAAAGCCCATATATAACGCCATAGTCTGGCAGTGCCGCCGCACGGCGGATATCGTGGAGGGGCTTTTGAAAATGGGACTGGGGGAGCACATCAGGAGCGTGACCGGCCTTGTGCCCGACGCCTATTTTTCCGCAACGAAGATAAAGTGGATACTTGACGCCGTCCCCGGCGCCCGGGAGAGGGCGAGAGAGGGGAAGGTGCTTTTCGGAACGGTGGATTCCTGGCTTTTGTGGAACCTGACCGGCGGGGCGGTACACGCCACGGACGTTACGAACGCCAGCAGGACAATGCTCTACGATATACATAAGCTTTGCTGGGACGAGATGCTTTTGAAGGCGCTGGACATACCCCGCGAGATGCTTCCGGAGGTCCGGTCCAGCAGTGAGATATACGGATATACCGAGCTCGACGGGGTGAGAATCCCCGTGGCGGGCATCGCCGGGGATCAGCAGGCGGCGCTTTTCGGCCAGACGTGCTTTGAGGCCGGGGAGGCCAAGAACACCTACGGCACCGGGTGCTTCCTTCTGATGAACACCGGGGAGCGGCCCTGCGAGAGCCGCAACGGCCTTGTGACCACCGTGGCCATCGGACTTGGCGGCGTCAGGTACGCGCTGGAGGGGAGCGTATTCGTGGGCGGGGCGGTGATCCAGTGGCTCAGGGACGAGCTGAGGATCATAACCGAGGCCCGGGAGGCGGAGACGCTGGCCCGGAAGGTGCCGGATAACGGGGGCGTGTACCTGGTGCCGGCCTTCACGGGCCTTGGCGCGCCCAGATGGGACATGTACGCCCGTGGGGCCATAGTGGGCCTCACCCGGGCCACCACCCGAGAGCATATCGTCCGGGCCGCTCAGGAGTCCATCGCCTATCAGGTGGCGGAGCTCATGGAGGCCATGGAGGCGGACACGGGGATAAGGATCGACGCCCTCCGGGCCGACGGCGGGGCCAGCCGGGACGGATTTTTGATGCAGTTCCAGGCGGATATCACGGGAAGGGCCGTGAGGCGGCCGGTGATCCGGGAGACCACCGCCCTCGGCGCGGCGTACCTTGCGGGCCTGGCCGTGGGGGTCTGGCGCGACACCCGGGAGCTTAAGAGCCTTTGGCGCGTGGACGCGGAGTTTGAGCCGGAGATGGAGGCGGCAAAGCGAGGCGAGCTCATGGCAAACTGGAAAAGAGCCGTGGAGCGAAGCCGCGATTGGGCCAGATGAGACCGCCTGAGCGCGCCCTTTCAGCTCCCCCGGTTTAAAATATAGACCCCCATATTGAGATACCCCGCGAAGGTCACCCAGAGGAGGTAGGGAATCATAAGGAGCCCCGCCGTCTTGTGGAGCTTTCTGAATATGGCCG
>CANQUO010000167.1 GCA_947627085.1 uncultured Oscillospiraceae bacterium | reverse complement strand
GGTCTTTGACGCCATGCGCGACATCGGTAAGCTTATGTCCCCATCCCTCAAGGAGACCGGCGAAGCCGGCCTCGCGGGCACGGCGACGGGGAGAAAGCGGCGAAATGGAGAATGAGGAACGTTTTCCGAAAAGGAAAAGCCCAAGATACAGCGGATATGATTATTCCCAGTACGGATATTATTTTCTGACTGTGTGCGTAAACGAACGGGGAAAAGACATTTTATGTCACATAAATTATAATAATGTTCCCGCCGTAGGGGCCGATGCCCACATCGGCCCGATCGTTCCCGATGAGAACCTGGTAACCGTGAAATTGACAGACGCCGGGAAAATCGTAAAAAAATATATTGAGAATATTACGGACGAGAAAAAAGGTATCAAGGTCGAATCATATGTCATCATGCCTGACCATGTCCACCTTATAATCAGCATACAACTTTCGGATGACGGGCCGATGTGGGCATCGGCCCCTACGGAAGCAAATGATGGGAAAAAACGTCCGGTTTCAGCTGGCAACATATCCCAAATAATCAGGTCGATGAAGGTCCTTTCCACTAAACAAATCGGCAGGTCGATCTGGCAACGTTCCTTTTACGACAAAATCATAAGACGTGATGAGGACTTGGACGCGATTTCCAAATATATCGCTCAAAATCCAACACGGTGGTTAATTAATCATTACACTGGCAACTAAATTTTGCTGATATCGTAATCACACTGAAGGTGGTACCCATGCCTAAGAAAAAACCGGATGAGAATGTTAAAAAAGTCAATAACCCCAACGTGATGGGGCTCCACGCCCAGGTCCAGGACCAGGAGATAACGGACACACTTGAGGTAAATTACATGCCCTACGCCATGTCCGTCATAGTCTCCCGCGCCATACCGGAGATAGACGGCTTCAAGCCCGCCCACAGAAAGCTTCTCTACACCATGTACAAGATGGGGCTCCTCACCGGCGGGAGGACGAAGTCCGCCAACATCGTGGGCCAGACCATGCGGTTAAACCCCCACGGCGACGCGGCCATTTATGAGACAATGGTCCGCCTCTCCCGGGGCTATCAGGCCCTTTTGACGCCCTTCGTGGACTCAAAGGGCAACTTCGGCAAGGTCTACTCCCGGGACATGTCCTACGCCGCCTCGCGGTACACCGAGGCGAAGCTCTCGCCCATATGCGCGGAGCTTTTCCGGGACATAGACTCCGACACCGTGGACTTTGTGGACAACTACGACGCCACCATGAAGGAGCCCACCTTGCTTCCCACCACCTTCCCAAACGTGCTGGTCTCCGCCAACACGGGCATCGCCGTGGGTATGGCTTCAAATATATGCTCCTTCAACCTTGAGGAGGTCTGCCGGACTGAGATAGAGTTCCTCTCAGACCCGGAATGCGACATCCTCTCCACCCTCCGCGCGCCTGATTTCCCCACCGGTGGCGAGGTCATATATGACGCCGCCGCCCTCCGGGAGGTATACGAGACGGGCCGTGGGAGCGTCAAGCTCCGGGCCCGGTGGAGATACGACAAGAAGGAAAACCTCATCGAGATATACGAGATACCCTACACCACCACAGCGGAGGCCATAATGGACAAGGTGGCGGAGCTTGTAAAGACCGGAAAGCTCCGGGAGATATCCGACATGCGTGACGAGACGGACCTCACCGGCCTTAAGCTCACGGTGGATCTAAAGCGCGGCGTGGACCCGGAGAAGCTGATGGCGAAGCTCATGAAGCTGACGCCCTTGCAGGACGCCTTCGCCTGCAACTTCAATATCCTCATCGCCGGCACGCCCAGGGTCATGGGCATACGGGAGATACTCACCGAGTGGACCGCCTGGCGGGAGGAGTCGGTCCGGCGGCGTGTATTCGCGGACCTTACAAAGAAAAAGGACAGGCTCCACCTTCTGCGGGGCCTGGGGAAGATACTTCTGGACATCGACAAGGCCATAGCCATAATCCGCGGCACCGAGGAGGAGCGTGAGGTGGTGCCGAACCTGATGATCGGCTTTGGCATCGACGAGATACAGGCGGAATTCGTGGCGGAGATAAAGCTTCGCAACATAAATAAGGAGTATATCCTAAAGCGCCTTGAGGACATAGAGAAGCTGGAGAAGGATATCGCGGACCTTGAGGACGTGCTCCGCAGCCGCCGAAGGGTCAGGACCATCATCAAAAACGAGCTTGAGAACGTCATAAAAAAATACGCCGAGCCCAGAAAGACCGGTATAGTCTATGCCCACGAGCTCCCCGAGCCAGAGGAGGAATCGCCGGAGGACGACTATCAGGTGACGGTTTTCTTCTCCCGGGGCGGGTATCTCAAGAAGATAACCCCCCAGTCACTGCGTATGAGCGGCGAGCAGAAGTATAAGGAGGGCGACGGGCTCCTCATCTCATTCGACGCCAAAAACTCCTCGGAACTCCTTGTTTTCACCGATAAATACCAGTGCTACAAGACACGTTTGTCCGATTTCCCCGACGGCAAGGCCTCAAGCCTTGGGACCTACGTGCCGACACAGCTCAACATGGAGGACGGGGAGAACGCCCTGTATATCTGCGATCCCGTGGATTACAGAGGGAGCGTCCTTCTCATGTTCGAAAACGGCAAGGCCGCGAAAGTCCTGCTCGCCGGTTTTGAGACCAAGACAAACAGGCGAAAGCTCACCGGCGCCTACTCCGACAAGAGCCCACTGGTGGGATTTTTGCCGGTCTACGAGGACTTCGAGGCGGCGGCCTACACCTCCGACGGGCGGTGCGTGGTGTTCTCCACGGCGCTTTTGGCCCCCAAGCCCACGAAGAACACACAGGGCGTGGCGGTGGTCGCCTTAAAGCGCCAGCGGACCGTGACGGAGCTTCGCCGGCTTGAGGATACCAGCGTCAAAAACGTCTCCCGCTACCGCGTCCGCTCCATCCCCGCCGCCGGGGCACTGCTTCGCGACGAGGACCGGGAGGAGCAACAGCTGAGCTTACTGGGCGGTGACGGCGATGAGTAAGTCAAAATGGCTCGTTGCGCTCACGGCGGCCCTTGTTTTAGCTCTTTCCGGGTGCTCAAACACCTTTGACAGGGAGTGGTCCTCCTCCGTAAAGCACCAGGGCGTGGCCTCACGGGACCCGGCGGACGCGGAGATGACCCTGGAGGCGGAGAATTACGACAGCCTCTACGAGGCCCTTCGCACGTTCATCGCCGAGGGAGTGGAGCACGGCGTTGTCCGGATAGCCAGCTACGCCGGCGATTTGGACGCCGACACCGCCCAGGCGGTGCTCACCGTGTCTAACGAGACCCCCGAGGGGGCCTACTGTGTCTACTACATGAACTACAACATCACAAGGCTCGTGTCGGTCCTGGAGGTCAGTGTCTCCGTGATATACCGCCACTCCAGGGAGGAGCTGGCGGCGATCGATAACTGCGACGGCGAGGCCGACATGGAAAACCTCATGCTGGACACCCTCAAGGGACGCCTTGACTTCGTCACAGTCAGGGTCACCGATGAGAATATCGACGGGGATTTCATAAGCGGCGCCATAGAGAAGGCGTATTATGAAAACCCGGCGGATATCCTGTATATCCCCACCTACACCGTAAATTCCTACCCCGAGGAGGGGAGCGAGAGGATACTTGAGATATCCTTAAGCTACCCCTACGCCACCTCCACGGTGGAGACCCGCAGGGCCGCCCTGGGCCGGCGGACCGAGGAGATCGCCGCCTCAGCCGGGGAGGGCACGGTCAACGACCGGCTCATGCGCCTTGGCGAGTACCTGGCGGCCAATGTGACATATGATAACAGCGTGGACAGCTCCGATATCGACGCCCGGCGTTACAGCGCCATGACGGCCTACGGGGCGCTGGTGCAGGGGAGCGCCGTGGGCGAGGGCTACGCCATGGCCGTGAAGGTCCTTTGCGACAGGATGGGCGTTGAGTGCTACGTGGTCCGGGGGCGATATAACAACATGGACTACGCATGGAACACGGTTAGAATGGATAACGGCCAGCTTTACCATCTTGACTTCTCCGTCTTCGACCCCGCCGGGGCCGTATTCAAGACCGACGCCCAACAGCTTGCCGCCAACTACTGGTGGGACAAGGCCGAGTACCAGGCCTGCCCGGGCCCCTCCCTCTACGGGCCGGAATTTGACCCGCCCGTCATCGTCGACCCCTACCCTCCGGTGGGCCCGTGACCGGAATTTAGAGAAAAATCAAATTTTGGCTTGACAAAGCCACGATGAGCGGTTATAATAAGTCACGCTTTCAAAAGCGCGGCCTTAGCTCATCTGGTAGAGCGCCACCTTGCCAAGGTGGAGGTAGCGAG
>CANQUO010000166.1 GCA_947627085.1 uncultured Oscillospiraceae bacterium | reverse complement strand
CAAGATAGTTGACAAGTACCTGGACGACGTGCGCTACGCCATGGACACCGACGACAAGAACGTCCGCGAGGAGCGCTACAACGCCGTGGTGGACAAGATGATAGAGGAGTTTGGCGAGGAGTACCCCGAGATCACCGCCCAGCTTGAGGAGATAACCTATAAAATCCAGAAGAAGGTAGTAAAGCAGTGGCTTTTGGAGGGCAAGCGCGTTGACGGCCGCGCCATGAACGAGATACGGCCCCTGGCCGCCGAGGTGGGCGTACTGCCACGGGTCCACGGCTCCGGCCTCTTCACCCGCGGCCAGACCCAGGTCCTGTCCGTCTGCACCCTGGCCACCCTCTCCGCCGCCCAGAAGCTGGACACCATCTGGGAGGAGGAGGAGAAGCGCTATATCCACCACTACAACTTCCCCAACTACTCCGTGGGCGAGGCCCGTCCCTCACGCTCCACCTCCCGCCGTGAGATCGGCCACGGCGCTCTTGCCGAGAAGGCCCTGGAGCCCGTGATACCCACACCCGAGGAGTTCCCCTACGCCATTCGCGTGGTCTCCGAGGTCCTTTCCTCCAACGGCTCCACCTCCCAGGGCTCCATCTGCGGCTCCACGCTGGCCCTCATGGACGCCGGCGTGCCCATCAAGGCCCCCGTGGCCGGCATCTCCTGCGGCCTCATCCATGACGACGACGGCAGCTGGAAGACCTTCATCGACATCCAGGGCGTGGAGGACTTCCACGGCGAGATGGACTTCAAGGTCGCCGGTACCAAGAAGGGTATTACAGCCATACAGATGGACCTCAAAAACGACGGTCTGACCTACGACATCATCAAAAACGCCTTTGAGATCACCCGCGAGGCCCGTATACAGATACTTGACGAGATCATGCTCCCCGTGATCTCCGAGCCGCGCCACGAGCTTGCCAAGTCCGCCCCCAAGATGATCTCCATGCACATCGACCCCGACAAGATCAGAGAGGTCATCGGCTCCGGCGGCAAGGTCATCCAGAAGATATGCGCCGACACCGGGTGCAAGATCGACCTGGAGGACGACGGTTCCGTGTTCATCAGCAATCAGGACATCGAGGCCTGCCGCGCCGCCAAGAAGATCATCGACGACATCTGCTTCGTCCCCGAGGTGGGCAAGCTCTACTTCGGCCAGTGCGTCCGCGTTATCCCCATCGGCGCCTTCGTGGAGCTGGTCCCGGGCAAGGACGCCATGTGCCACATCAAGGACCTGGAGTTCAAGCGCACCGAGAAGGTGGAGGACGTCCTCAACGTGGGCGACTGGACCTGGGTCAAGTTCCTTGGCATCGACGACCGCGGCCGTTGGAACATCTCCCGCAAGGACGCCATCCGGGAGCGCGAGGCCATGGGCCTGCCCGTGGACAGGGAGTGATTCGGAGCTCCAAGCGGAAATAGCTTTTAAAATAAAGACGGCGGGCATAAGTCCGCCGTCTTTCATTGGGGTATTTACGCAACGAAATACCCGGTTTATCGAAGGTCATGATTGGGGTGATACGGTGAAATACTCCCTTCTCAGTAAATACCGCTCACAGCTCATGGGCGTGGCCATGCTGGCCGTGATGCTCTACCACGCCTGGGACTTGGATCTGGGGCTCGGGGCGCTAAACGACTGGCGCAGGCTGGGATTCGGGGGCGTAGACGTGTTTGTCACCCTCTCCGGCATGGGCCTTGCCATATCCCTGGCATCGCGGGAGCGCGAATATGGCGAATTCATGGCCCGGCGCGCTAAGCGGATACTGCCCGCCTATTTTGCCGTGATGCTCCCATACACCCTTTGCCTCCTCATCGTCGGGCGGGCGGAGCTCTCAACCTTCATCTGGAACAGTACCCTTCTCAACTATTGGGTGCGCTGTCCCGGGAGCTTCAACTGGTATGTCTCCGGGATAATGCTCCTTTATCTGCTGACGCCGCCCGCGGTGAGGCTTCTGCGCCGTTGCCGTTATCGCGTCCTCGCGCTCCTGGCGGTGACAGCGGCGGCCTTCGCGGCGAGCCAGGCGCTCATGCATGACGATTGGTGGTACCACCTTGACATTCTCTACCGTGTTCCCGGCTTCGCGGTAGGCATCGTGCTGGGCCTTTGGATCGCTGAGGACCGGAGATTCACGTTTTGGGACGGCCTTGTCTGGGCGGCGCTTCTTATTGCCGGCGCTGTGTACCGGCACCTCCGGGTGGGCCACTCCTATGCTCAGCTGGCCTACATGTTCACTCTCACCACCGTGCCGGCGTGCCTTGCGCTGGCCTGGCTTTTTGACCGCCTGCCTCTGGGCTTTGCGAGGCGGGCCCTGGCCTTCGTGGGGGAGAACAGCCTGGAGATATACCTTCTCAACGTGAGCTTTTTCTCCGAGCGCGATTTTTTGCGCCGGTTTTTTGACCCTGGGCCGGGACATTATATCTACTACATTGTGTCCTTTGCCCTCAATATCCTGCTGGGCTGGGGACTTCACAAAACCATAGAGCGGCTCCGCCGCCTTACACCGGGGGTGATACAGTGAAATATTCACTTCTCAGCAAATACCGCTCACAGCTCATGGGCTTGGCCATGCTGGCCGTGATGTTTTACCACGCCGGCTACCTGGAGCTGGGGATATTCAATGCGCCCCGCGCTCTGGCTTTCGGCGGGGTGGATATATTTGTGCTGCTCTCGGGCCTTGGCCTCGCCATGTCCCTGACCCGGCGGAAGCAGGAGTACGGCGGGTTCCTTGTCCGGAGGATGGGGAGGGTGCTCCCGGCGTATTTTATTGTGATGGTACCATATACGCTGTACCTTTTGATTGCCCACCGGGCGAGTATCTCCACCTTCTTCTGGAACGCCGCGCTCTTGCAGTACTGGGTCCGGCCCAACGGGCATTTCAACTGGTACATGACGGGGATAATGATCTATTATATCCTCACCCCGCCGCTGACAGCCTGGCTTACGCGCTCCCGGAGACCGGCGCTGCTCGTCGTTCTCGGCTCCCTTGTGTTCTTTGGCATATGCGAGCTTCTCTACCGGGACGGCTACTGGTACTATATGGACGTATTCTTCCGCGTCCCCGTGCTTTTGGAGGGCATCCTTCTGGGCCTCTGGATATGCGGCGAGCGGAAATTCACCCGCCGGGACGGACTTTGCTGGCTGGCGGTATTTGTTGCCGGAATCGGGGTGCTGGCGCTTTTTGCCGGCGGCGTGACAGAATGGGCCACGTATGCGTTTGCCTTCACCACCGTGCCGGTGTGTCTTGCGCTGGCGTATCTGCTGGACCGCCTGCCGTTGGGGCCCGTGAGGCGGGCCCTGGCCTTCGTGGGGGAGAACAGCCTGGAGATATACCTTCTCAACGTGAGCCTTTTCTCCGAACACGACCTCCTGCGCCGCTTTTTCGACCCGGGGCCCGGCCATTATATCTACTTCGCGGTGGCCTTCGCTCTGAATATCCTTCTGGGCTGGGCCCTCCACAAGGCCGTCGGATGGCTCAAAGAGCGAATCCGTCCGGCAAAAAATCTAATTTCCAAATCGAGCAATAACGAGCAAATCGAAGAAAAACAGCGATTTTAAAAGAGCTTAGCAAACTAAATCAAATTTCTCAAAAATAAGTGTTGACATGGAAAACCGATTGTGCTATAAAAATAAGGCACGTTAAATTTTCCACGTAAAAAAATTATTTATTATATCTGGAGGAACACCATGTCCACTACACTGGCTAAAAAGGAGACCGTTTCCCGTAAATGGTACGTCCTGGACGCGGCGGGCAAGCCCCTCGGGCGCACCGCTGTCAAGGCCGCGACGCTCCTTCGCGGGAAGCACAAGACAGATTACACCCCCAACGTTGACTGCGGCGATTTCGTCATCGTCATCAACGCCTCCAAGGCCGTCCTCACCGGCAACAAGCTGAACGACAAGTACTACCGTCACCACAGCGGCTGGATCGGGGGACTGAAGGAGGTCCAGTACTCCAAGATCATGGCCGAGAAGCCCGAGTTCGCCATGACCGAGGCCGTCAAGGGTATGCTGGCCAAGAATTCCCTTGGACGCGAGCAGCTCACCCGCCTGCGCGTCTACGCCGGCGAGGAGCACAAGCACGAGGCCCAGAAGCCCGAAGCCTGGACTCAGGAGTAAGGAGGATAAATAATGTATACATCCAAAAAGCCCTATATGTACGGCACCGGCCGCAGGAAGTCCTCTGTGGCCAGGGTCCATCTCTTCCCCGGCGGGACCGGCAAGATCACCGTCAACGGCCGCGACATCGACGATTATTTCGGCCTTGACACCCTCAAGTACATCGTCCGTCAGCCCCTGAACACCGTCGGCGTAGTGGGCAAGGTGGATATCGAGGCCACCGTCA
>CANQUO010000165.1 GCA_947627085.1 uncultured Oscillospiraceae bacterium | reverse complement strand
CGGATTCGCGCAGGTCCGAGAGCATGGGCCGCTTGTCCTGACGGCTCTCGTTGGCGCGGGACAGCTGGGAGGCGCAGATCACGGGGACGTTGAGCTCCTTGGCCATGATCTTCATCATGCGGCTGATGTCGGAGACTATCTGGGTGCGGTTCTCGCCGTATTTCGGCGGCCCGCCGGAGGCCGACTGCATGAGCTGAAGGTAGTCGATGACCACGAGCCCCAGGTCCTTCACCCGGCGGCAGGCGGCGTTTATATCCGCGACAGTCAGCATGGGGTTGTCGTCTAAACGTATGTCCATGCCGCCGATGGCCACGGAGGCCGCGGCTATCTGTCGCCAGTCGTCCTCGGAGAGGGCCCCGGACTGGAGCTTTTTCCTGTCCACGTGGCTCTCGGCGGCGAGAAGGCTCATGCACAGCTGTTCCCGGCTCATCTCCAGGGAGAATACGGCCACGGTCTTGCCGGATTTTTTCGCCACGTTGAGGGCGATATTGAGGGCGATGGTGGTCTTGCCCATGCCGGGACGGGCGGCCACAAGTATGAGGTCCGACTTATTGAGCCCCATTATGGCGCTGTCCAGGTCATACAGGCCCGTGGACAGGCCGGGGATGCGGTTCCCGGTCTTGGCGGCCTCGGTGAGCTGTGTGTACACGTCCACCAGCACCTTAGACACGGGCTCCAGCCCGCCGGTGGCGCGGCCCTGGCGGATGGCGTATATCTTCTGCTCCGAAAGCTCCAGGATATCGTCGGCGCTGCCCTGGGACTCCATTGCGAGATCGTTTATCTCCGTCCCGGCGTCGGCCACGCGGCGCAAAAGCGCCTTGTCCCGGATTATGGCGGCGTAGTCCATGACGTGGGCCGCCGTGGGGGTTATCTCCATGAGCTTCAGGATATAGTCGCTGGAGCCCTCGGTCTCAAGGCCCCGCTTGCGCATCTCGTCAATGACGGTGACGGGGTCAATGGTCATGGAGTAGCTGAACATGGAGTAGATGGTCTCGAATATGTTCCTGTTCACGTCCATGTAAAAGTCGTCGGACTTCAGTACCCCCAGCACATCGGCCACGCACCGGGAGTCGATGAGCATGGCCCCTAAGACCGCCTGCTCGGCCTCTAAATTATTGGGCAGCTGGCGGGGAGTGAGAAGATCGGGCATTAGGATACCCCCTTATTTTCCTTCGGTTATAAGAAGATGTATGACTCCGGAGATTTCATAGCCGAATTTGCACTTGACCTCAAAGGGGCCGAAGGATTTGATGGGGTCGGTTATGACGATGCGGCTCTTTTCCACGTCGATGTCGAACTGCTCCTTCAAAGCGTCGGATATGTCCTTATTTGTGACGGAGCCGAAGAGCTTGCCGTTGTCGCCGGCCCTGGCGGAAATCTTCACTACCACGGACTCAAGCTTTTTGGCGTTCTCCGTGGCCTTTGCTTTCTCCTCCTCGATTTTACGAAGGCGGGCCTTCTCCTGGAGCCTCATGGTGTTCATGGCGTCGGCCGTGGCGGCGACGGCCAGCTTTCTGGGGAATAAGTAGTTGCGGGCGTAGCCGTCGGATACCTCCACAAGCTGTCCCTTTTTTCCGTGATCGCGCACGTCCTGCTGTAAAATGACTTTCATATGGGTGAGATTCCTTTCTGATGATTAGTATTACTCCCCGGAAATGGAGTAGTCCTCAAGGTATTTGTCGATGGCGGCCAGAAGGTCGGTCACCACGTCACGCATGGTCTTGTTGCTTATCTGTGCTCCGGCGGTGGATTTGTTGCCGCCGCCGCCAAGGCGCTCCACTATGACCTGCACGTTTATATCCCCCAGGCTCCTGGCGGAGATGTTCACCTGGTCGTTTAGGGGGAATATTACGAAGGACGCCTGGATGCCGGAGATATTGAGCAGCTCGTCGGCGGCCTGGGCGGCGGTTACCTTGCTCTCCACATTCTCGGCGGCGGCGATGGCTATGCCGCTTTTATATATCTTGGCCTTCTGTACGATGGCGTACTTGGCCACGGCGGACTTGAGGTCGGACTGCAAAAGGTGCTTGACGTTGGTGGTGTCCGCCCCGGCCCGGCGCAGGAAGGCCGCCGCGTCAAAGGTCCGCCCGCCGGTGCGCAGGGTGAAGTTTTTGGTGTCCAGGACTATTCCCGCCAAAAGGGCCTCGGCCTCGATGCGCAGGATATCCGACTGGTCCACCATGTACTGCAGCAGCTCCGTCACCAGCTCCGAGGCGGAGGAGGCGTAGGGCTCGTGGAAGGAGAGGGCCACGTTCTGGATATAGTCAGCGGCCCGGCGGTGGTGGTCGATTACCGCCACCCGGTTGCAGGACTGGAGGAGCGACTGGCTCTCCACCTGGTCGGGACGGTTGGTGTCCACGATTATCAGCAGGGTGGAGCCGTCCATTGCCAGAAGCGCCTCCTGGGGGTCCACGAAAACGTCCCTGTACTCCGGGAGCGTCAGGACCCGGTCGATGAGGGGCTGGCTTACCTGGGTCTCCATGTCGATGACGATGCGCGGGCGCTTGCCAAGGCTCCTGGCGGCACAGCACAGGCCCACGGCTGAGCCCACGGCGTCAAGGTCGGCGAACTTGTGGCCCATGATGAAAATATTGGAGGCCGAGCGCATGAGCTCGGAAAGGGAGCTGGCCATAACGCGGCTTTTTACCTTGGTGCGCTTCTCGGCCTGGCTTGTCTTGCCGCCGTAAAACTCGAAGTTATAGCGGTTTTTGATAACCGCCTGGTCCCCGCCGCGTGAAAGCGCCATCTCCAGCGCCAGGGCCGCGAACTGGTAGCTCTCCTCAAGATCGTGCCCGTCCACCCCAAGGCCGATGCTGACGGTGGGATGCATGCCCTTGGCGGTGGTGAGCTCGCGGACGGAGTCGAGAATTGAAAATTTTGACTCCACGTACGCGTGCATGTGGCGCTCCTCAAAGATAAATATATATCTGTCCCTGTCGGAGCGGGTGATGTAGCCGCCCTTGTCGCGGCTCCAGGCGGTGAGCTTGTCGTCGATGGAGGATATGAGCATGGATTTGTCCTTTTCGGACATGCCGGAGATTATCTCGTCGTAGTTATCCAGCATTATTATGGAAAATACGGGCCGGGAGGAGTCAAATTCCTCCCGTATCTGGGCGTATTCCGTCTCGTCCACCCAGTAGGTGGTGGCCACGAAATTCTTGACCCCGGGAGCGTCGGAGCCCCGGACCAGGTTCCCGAACACCCGGTAGCGCCTGTCGCCAACGGCGACGAGCTCCGGGTACTCCACCTTGCCCTCCATGAGCCACCGGGCGGAAAAGCCCGGGACGATGGAGGATATGTTCACCGCCAAAAGCCTGTCGTTCCCGCCGGTGATGGCCGAGAAGGACTCGTTTGCGTAAATTATCTCGTTCTCCTCAAGCGTGAAGGTCACCATGGGGAAGGGGAAGCTCTGGAGTGTATTTTTTGTGGCGTTGTCAATATTTGCCGTGACGGACTCGATATACTGGAGCATCTCCCGGCTGCGGCGGCGGCCCGACACACGGGTGTAGATAAAGAGAATGAATATGGCGGTCAGCTCCGCCCCGGCAAGTATGGCGCTGTAATTTCCGAAGAAGAAGGTGGCTATGGCGAATAGGAAGAGTATTATCACATAGAGCTGGATATTCGTGCTGAGCAGGCTTTTTATTTTTCTGTTCACGCGTTTCACCTCCGTTTTCCTCGCGGCCCGGTATCGGGCGGCAAGGAAAAAATGGGTCCGAGCATATACGAGACGTATATTTATGTCATTATACCAAAAAGTACAGTCACAAACAATATTAAAATGCAAATTATTTTCGTCCCCGGCGGAAAACTAAGAAAAAAGCACGGGGGTTCGGCTCCCGTCAGCAAAAAAGGAGCGGGAGATGAAGATATGAAGGCAATAGTTATGGCCGGCGGCGAGGGCACGAGGCTGAGGCCCCTCACCGAGGGACGGCCGAAGCCCATGACGGAAATGCTGGGAAAGCCGGTGCTCGGCCGGACGGTGGAGCTGCTCCGGCAAAACGGCGTCACGGACATCTGCTTTACGCTGAGATATTTACCGGAGATGATAAAAGACGAGTTTGGCGACGGGTCGGAGCTGGGCGTGACCATAGAGCACCGCGTGGAAAAAAGCCCCCTGGGCACCGCCGGGTCCGTCAGGGCCTGCCGGGACTTTATAGGGGACGAGGACGTGCTCATAATCTCCGGGGACGGGGTCTGCGATTTTGACCTTGGGGCGCTATTCGCCTTTCACCGGGAGCATAAGGCCGAGGCGACCATAGCCATATACGAGCAGACGGAGCCCACGTCCTTCGGCCTTGTTATAGCCGGTAATGACGGGCGCGTCCAGGCCTTTTCGGAAAAGCCCTCCTGGGAGAACGTGA
>CANQUO010000164.1 GCA_947627085.1 uncultured Oscillospiraceae bacterium | reverse complement strand
CTTTACCTTAACACGGGTACCTTCCTATTCGCTACCTTTTTCTTGTTATATGTTATACTTCATTGTAAACCCTACAATCTTATTTTCTCGTAAGCTCCCGCTCCTTATGGCGGGCCTCGATCTCCTCGAATGACTTGCCGGTGGAGGGTTCCTGACTGCGCCGGTACGCCTCCACCCGCTCCCGGGCGAGCTCGGCGGCCACGCGGCGCTTGTTGCGGCGGCGGATGTTGTAGTAAAAGATGAAGGCGAGATACAGTATGAGCAATATGATAAACAGCGTGATGCCCAGCCGCACGTACTTGTTGGACAGGGTGCTTTTTACCTCCGCGCCGATGAAGGCGGCCTTGTCAAGCTCTATCTTCGTGTTGGCGATGAGGTTCACGGTGCCGTAGTCCACCCCGTTGAAGCTCACCGACACCTCGCCCAAAACGGTGCCCTGCTCAACGGGGGCCTTCAGGGGGGCGTTGTTATAGAGCTTCGTATCAAGCTTCACGTCGTCAAGGTCAATGTCGTTGGGCAAAAGGGCCGTGACGTTCTTCTCCGGCCTCAATACCACGCTCCCGGCCCCGAGGCCCAGCTCCACCGGTACCTCCGCCAGGAGCTTCATGGTGGTGAGAAGGTCCCGGTAGCTGAAATTTTCAAATCCCCACTCCAATAGCCTGCGGGCCTCGGTGAAGCTTTGTACCTGAGTGCGCCCGTCCTCCAGCGTAACGGTCTTGGCGCCAAGGATTATGGCCATCAGGTCCCGCCCCTCCTGGGTGGCGGTGGCAACTAAGCAGTAGCCCGCGGCCTCGGTATTGCCGGTCTTGACGCCGGTGGCGTACTCGTAATAGTAGGTGCTGTTGGACGCCAGAAGGTTATTGGTGTTGCGAAGCACCCGCTCGACGGAGAGGTTGGTAGCCGGCACGGTGTAGGACTGGGTGGAGACGATACGCCGGAAGAGGCTGTGGTCCATGGCCTCGGAGGCGATGAGAGAGAGGTCCTGGGCCGTGGTGTAGTGGCCATCGTTCGGCATACCGTGGGTGTTGACGAAATTGGTGGAGGTGCACCCCAGCTCCGTGGCCCTGGAGTTCATCATGCTCACGAAGGTCCCGATGTCCCCGGCCACCGCCTCGGCTATTGCGTTGCACCCCTCGTTGGCGGAGGCCAGCATGGCGCAGTAGAGGAGCTGCTCGAAGGTCAGCTGTTCGCCGGCCTTGAGGCCGACGGAGCTCCCGTCGGGGCCGATGTCGGAATAAACGTCGTCGCTGACCGTCACGATATCGGTCAAGGCAATGTCGCCCCGCTCGCTGGCCTCGATGGCCAGAAGGACGGTCATTATCTTCGTAAGGCTCGCCGGGGCGCGGCGGTCGGTCTCGTTCATGGCGTAGAGGACGCTGCCCGTGTCCATATCCACCAAAAGCGACGCCTCGGCCAGTATGGCGGGGTCGTCGAGAGCCCTGGCCGACGGGGACAGGGACGCGACGGCCGATAAAAGCAGGGCCGCGGTCAGGAGCATTATAAAAAGACGTTTTTTTAAAATTCTCATCGGAGTCTCCGTAAATAAATAATGGACAAAGAGCGTTTTTTATAGTACTATGTTAGGGACGGGAAAGTATGCGGGGAAATCTCCCCCGGGCCACACCTATATAATATAGTTTTTTCCGCCTAAAATCAATACGGAATGTCGAATTTTGTGGAAAAAGTCAGGTGAGTGTCGGTGAAAAAGCTGAATGTGGCCCTGGCGGCGCTGGCCGTCGCGGCGGTATTTTTCAGCGCCGGGTATTTTACCGGAAGGGCCGTGGGGGGCGATGTGAACGTGACCGTGAATGAGAGCGTCCCGGAAAATGAGAAAACCGAGCGCAAGGTAAATATCAACCGGGCCGAAAAGGACGAGCTCATGACGCTTCCCGGCATCGGCGAGACCCTGGCCGGCAGGATAATCGATTACCGGAACGTGAAGGGCGGCTTTTTTTCAACGGAGGAGCTGAAGCTGGTGCAGGGCATAACCGACGCGGTTTTCGATAAGCTAAAGGACCATATTACGATTGAGGTGAAGTAATGAAAATACTTGTAGTGGACGACGAAAAGCTCCTTGTCAGGGGCATAAAATTCAACCTTGAAAACGAGGGATATCAGGTGGAGACCGCCTACGACGGGGAGGAGGGGCTGGAGCTTGCCAAATCGGGCAGCTTCGACCTTATAATCCTGGACCTGATGATGCCGAAGCTCTCGGGCCTGGAGGTGTGTATGCGCCTTCGGGAGAGCTCCTCCGTGCCAATAATCATGCTCACCGCGAGAAGCGACGACATGGACAAGATAATCGGCTTTGAGTACGGGGCGGACGACTATGTGACGAAGCCTTTCAATATCCTGGAGCTCAAGGCAAGAGTCCGGGCGATACTCCGCCGGTCCGCGCTGAAGGCCCAGGTGGAGGACCAGACGCTTATAACCATCGGTCCCATCGCCATCGACTGCGACAGGCGCATGGCCTATAAAAGCGGCGTGAACGTGGAGCTCACGGGCAGGGAGTTCGACGTTATCGAGCTTCTCATGAAAAATCCGGGCCGGGTCTACAGCCGTGAAAATCTTCTCAACATCATCTGGGGCTATGACTTCCAGGGGGACATAAGGACCGTGGACGTACACGTGCACAGGCTCCGTGAAAAGCTGGAGCGCAACCCGGCGGAGCCGGAATATATAATGACAAAGTGGGGAGTTGGGTACTATTTCAAGGGCTGAGAGCGGGACTCGGCGGCGGTTCATGGGCATACGCACCAAATTTCTGCTGTCGTATCTCTTTTTTACGGGCCTGGTGATACTGGTGCTGAACACATACCCGGTGAGCATCTCCCGGGATATGGTGTTCATCTCGAAGGAGAGCTCCATCCTGCCCTTTACCGTCCAGATCGGCGGCTCGGTGGAGGCTCTTGACCGGATGACGCCGGAGACGGTGAGCCAGGTGATGAACATGCTGGACACGGAGGGCTTCTCCCGGGTCAGCATAATGAACGATAACTTAGACGAGCTCTATTCCGAGCGGGGCAACGCCACGGGCTACAACGAGCGGGTCATATTCAGCCTTCTGCACGCGGCCATCGACAACAAGACGGACGAGTTTCGGGCAATCTATTCAGACGGGGCCTTCATGAGCTACGCCTGCGTGCCCGTCATGTCCGGGGACCGGGTGACGGGGGCCGTGTGCGTCTATGAGTACGACCTTACCGAGGGGGAGATAATCTCCGGCCTTCAGGGGGACCTTGCCAAAATCTCCGTGGGCTTGGGCGTGCTGGCGCTGGTGGTGGGGCTCATACTGTCCCAGACCTTAAGCTACCGCCTGACGAAGGTGGTGGACGGCATCGCCAACGTCCGAAAAGGGGAGTACACCTACCGTGTCCGTGTGACGGGCCACGACGAGGTGGCGCAGCTGGCCGAGGAGTTCAACAGTCTCGCCGACCGCCTCCAGCGCACCGAGGAGGTCCGCCGAAGGTTCGTGGCCGACGCCTCCCACGAGCTCAAGACGCCGCTGGCCGCCATAAGGCTCCTTTCCGACAGCATACTTGAGACGGACAACATAGACACCGGCACGGTGAAGGAATTTGTGGGCGGCATCCGGGAGGAATCCGAGCGCCTGGCCCGCACCACGGGACAGCTCCTCGCCCTGACGAAGCTCGATAACCCCGCCCCAACGGTGCGCAACGACGTGGACTGCGGCGCCGTGGCGGAGAAGGTCCTCAATACCCTCCAGCCCATAGCCGTAAGGGCTGGGGTGACGCTGAACGCAGATTTAGGCCCCAACTGCCATATAATGGCCGGCTCCGACGAGCTTTTCCAGATAATCTACAACCTGGTGGAGAACGCCATAAAGTACAATAAGGACGGCGGGAGCGTCGATTTGAGGATAAAACGGACCGGCGAGATAGTCAGGATAGAGGTTGAGGACACGGGCATCGGCATCCCGGAGGAGGACCTTCCACACATATTCGACCGCTTCTACCGGGTGGAAAAATCCCGGGGCCGGGACCAGGGCGGCACGGGCTTGGGCCTGTCCATAGTCAAGTCTACCGCCCAGCGCCACGGGGGAGAAGTCGCCGCCGAAAGACGCCCCGAGGGCGGCATGACATTCAGCGTCTCCTTCCCGGCCTATTCCCAGAGCTCAGGTGATTGAGGTCTCCGCGCAAATCAAAGGTCCGGCATATAGCGCCGGACCTTTTTGGAGCGTAAGACATGTCCGCCGTGTCCTCCGCCGCCGGCGGGAGCATACTCGACATGTCCCGCACTGACCTGTTGTCGCTCCTGAGCTGATACCCGCTATATCCAACAAGCTGATACCCGCTATATCCAACAACTGTAGGTTTGTCAATGATGTGTTACACAATAAAGGAACGAAGAAAGCACGTGAATCGGAGACTGCCAATTAAGAG
>CANQUO010000163.1 GCA_947627085.1 uncultured Oscillospiraceae bacterium | reverse complement strand
CTTGAAGGGGTTGTAGGTGATGTCCTGATTGCGGTGGAAAGGTCTGAGTTCAAACATAATAAATACCTCCAATAAAATTATTATGTCCGCCCTCTCATATTTTATGAGCTTGACCGATGGGGCAGGCCGGGGTTCGGTTTCGGGTTCCGGCTCATCGCCTTACCTTATGGTCCCTATTGTAGACCACGTTTATGAACAAATGGTGGAAGTTTTATGAAATATTTGTTAAGTTTAGCACTCGCGGACCGAGAGTGCTAATTTTCCTCCCGAGCGACTTCCGTATTGCAAGCGGGCCTCCGGTGGTGTATAATTAAATCAAATATTAAAAGCGTGAAACGCTAAAAGGAGGGCCATATGCTCACAGCTGTTCAATAATCTTTATGAGGATACGGTGCTGGCAGGCTCCCGAAAAATTGACAGCACCGTAACGGATACATGGACGACCGACGAGGGCGACAGCGGTATCACTGAATTCGCCCGTGACCTTGGCGTTACGGTCTGATTTACGGAATATGTGCGATTCTGCGAAAAATAGCGGCTGAAATGTAAGTGAAAAAAGGGGCATGACCGCCAATCGGCGTGTCATGCCCCTGTCTCTTTGCGCCTGCTCACCTCTCAGCCTGTCGCCTCCCTTTAGCCGGCATATGGAGCTGCCACTACCTGGCAAGCGGGAAATACTTTAATAATTCTTCATCAATAATTGCAATAGGTTCTCTATTCTTGATTTGGCTGTATAAAGCAATTTTTCCTATTTCGTCTTTATCTTTGACTTGTCTATATATGTCCTCGAACGCCAAATCTGACAAAGTTAAACCATACAATCCGCCATACTCGATTCTCTCCTGTGACGAAAAATAATCGGGCCGAAGTAAAAATTTCGTTGCCCCAATGAAAACCACGTTAGCATCTTTGATGCCTAATTCTTCGTAACATTCTCTTATTACACACTCCCGCGCGGACTCCCCGTTTTCGAGGCAACCGCCGAAAATCTCATATCTGTTACGCCATTTGTTCCACCCTAAAAGATAGTCATTTTGGAATTTGACAACAGCAAGGCAATGTGTCAACAATGGATTTTCAGACAGTAGGGCTTCATTTACGCGTTCTATAGAGATCAATACATTTCCATCAGCATCTTTGCAAATATATGAAATCATATTTATATAAACTACTCGCCTTTTTGTAAACTTATATCTTAAACATGAACTTTATGGCGTAAATAACTCCGTACAGTATCGGCTGGTGGAGAATGTAAATTAGCAGGCTCCGGCGGCCTATCTGGGGGAGGATGGGGCAGGTGAAGGTGTAGAAGCGCTCCGGGAGCTTGCGCTCCACCACATAGAGGCCCGCCCAGGCGCCCAGGAGGAATACGAAGAGCCAGGGGAAGATGGGGAACCAGTCGGCGGTGTAGAAGCCCTTGTAGGTCCAGCCGAAGGGGAAAAGCCAGCGGGCGGCGGGGCCGATGGAGGTGTGGGCCACGAGCACGGCGGAGAGGACGGTCATGGTGATATAAAATACCGGCGCCACCTTGCGGGGTATGGCGTCCCACGCCTTATGGGTCAGGGCGAAGAAAACCATGGAAAAGCCCAGCAGATGAAGGACCCCGAAGCGTATCGGGTCTTTTATGACGGGCAGGCTGGAGACGACCGTTATGACCATGGCCAGGGCAAAGCAGATGAGGCCCCGGCGCAGATTGCTGTGGGAGAACCGGCAACAAAGTCCCGCAAGGAAGATGAACAGCCCCGCGAAAAAGTAGTGAAGTACGTCAAAGACGGGATTTGAAAATATCCACATGGGCGCGCCGCACAGATTTACAAGGTCAATGAGAAGATGGTGGATCACCATCAGCACCAGCGCCAGCCCACGGGCCGCGTCGATGGCGTCGATACGCTTAGTCTTTTCCATTATACGTTGAACCTGAAGAGGGTCACGTCCCCGTCCTGCATGACGTAATCCTTGCCCTCACTGCGCACAAGGCCCTTTTCTTTGGCCGCAACCATGGAGCCGCATGCCTCAAGGTCGGAGAAGGCCACGATCTCGGCCCGGATGAAGCCCCGCTCGAAGTCGGTGTGTATCTTTCCGGCGGCCTGAGGGGCCTTTGTGCCACGGGTTATGGTCCAGGCGCGGCACTCGTCCGCCCCGGCGGTGAGAAAGCTTATGAGGCCCAAAAGCTCATAGGAGCACTTGATGAGCCGGTCGAGGCCGGACTCGGAAAGGCCCAGCTCCTCTAAGAACATGGCCCGCTCCTCGTCCGGAAGCTCCGTCAGCTCCTGCTCGGTCTTGGCGCAGATGGGCAGGACCTGGGCCCCCTCGGCGTCGGCCCGCTCCTTCACCGCCTTGAAATAGGCGTTATTCGCAAAGTCCGCGATGCCCTCGTCGTCCATGTTGGCCGCGTAAATGACGGGCTTCAGGGACAGAAGGTCGGAGGTGGCTATGAGCTCCGCGTCGTCGTCGCTCTCCGGCTCGAAGCTCCGGGCTGATTTTCCGGCGTCCAGGTGCTTCTGAAGGGCCTCAAAGACCTCTACCTCGTGGCGGAGCTTCTTGTCCCCACCCCGGGCGGCCCGCTGGGATTTATCCAGGCGGCGGCCAACGAGCTCCAGGTCCGCCATTATGAGCTCCAGGTCGATGATGTCAATGTCCCTTATGGGGTCGGTCCGCCCCTCCACGTGTATGACGTTCTCGTCGTCAAAGCACCGGACCACGTGGACGATGGCGTCGGTGCGGCGGATGTTCTCCAAAAACTTGTTCCCCAGTCCCTCGCCCTTTGAGGCGCCCCGGACAAGGCCCGCTATGTCCACGAACTCGATGACCGCGGGGGTGTATTTTTTCGGGGAGTACATGGCCGCCAGGAAGTCCAGCCGCCGGTCCGGCACCGTCACCGTGCCCACATTGGGCTCGATGGTGCAGAAGGGGTAGTTGGCCGCCTGAGCCCCGGCGTTTGTTATGGCGTTGAAGAGAGTGGACTTGCCCACGTTGGGAAGTCCCACGATACCAAGCTTCATATGTTTATCCTCCATGCGCCGTAGGCGCTGATAGTACCCGTGCCCTCCGGCATAATATATCATTTTATCATATCCCGCCGCTTTTCTCAAGTCCATATCTCCGATTTTGCCCAAAATGGGGGAAAAACTCCTCGCAATCATATTTTGATTTGTCCATATCTGACGCCTTACGGATGGGAGTGGGGGCGTGGTCGTGGTAACAAAACTTCTTGACATTGCCTCGTTCTGGCGTTAAAATAAAGATTGGTATGTTCTCGAAATAACGGAGGCGCGGGATTTGGGGACGCGCTTCTTTTAGGGGTATTTCGAAAGTTTATCACGGATCACATCATTAATTTTTACGGAAAGGGAGGTGCATCCACCGGCATGATATGGTATATCATAACCGCTATCGTGGCGCTCATTGTGGGCGCGGGGCTCATATTTTTGTTCTTCAAGCTCCGTGAAAAGCAGGGCGCCAAGACCATAGCCGACGCCGAGGCGGAGGCGTTGAAGATAAAGAACGACGCCATAAAGGCCGCCGAGAACAAAAAGCGCGAGGCCATGCTCGAAGCCAAGGAGGAGATTCACCGGGACAGGGCCGAGTATGAGCGCGAGGTAAAGGAGCGCCGGGGCGAGCTCTCAAAGCAGGAGCGCAGACTTCAGCAAAAAGAGGAGACCCTTGATAAGAAAACCGAGGCCGTGGAGCGCAAAAACGAACAGGTCCAGAAGAAGCTCTCCGAGCTGGACGCGGCGAAGGAGGAGGTCGCGCTCATAAAACGCGGCCAGCTCGAAATGCTGGAGAAGATATCCGGCTACACAGTGGATGAGGCCAAGGCGTACCTCATCAAGAACGTGGAGACCGAGTGTACCCACGAGGCCGCCATGAAGATCAAGGAGATAGAGGCGCATTATAAGGAGGAGGCCGACGTGAAGGCCAGGGAGATCATCACCCTGGCTATACAGCGCTGTGCCGCCGACCATGTGGCCGAAGCAACCGTCAGTGTGGTACCCCTGCCCAATGACGAGATGAAGGGCCGCATAATCGGCCGCGAGGGCCGCAACATACGCAGTATCGAAAATCTCACCGGCGTTGACCTCATCATCGACGACACCCCGGAGGCCATCACGGTCTCCAGCTTCGACCCGGTCCGCCGTGAGATCGCCAGGCTGGCCCTGGAGAAGCTCATTCAGGACGGCCGCATCCATCCCACCCGCATCGAGGAGATGGTGGACAAGGCCCGCCGGGAGGTGGACGCCACCATCAAGGCCGAGGGCGAGCGCGCCGTATTCGAGACCGGCGTCCGGGGCCTGCATCCGGAGCTCGTAAAGCTCCTGGGCCGTCAGAAGTACCGCACCAGCTACGGTCAGAACGTCCTCAACCACTCCAAGGAGGTCGCCCACATCGCGGGGCTCCTGGCCTCCGAGCTGGGCGTGGACGTGGCCACCGCCAAGAG
>CANQUO010000162.1 GCA_947627085.1 uncultured Oscillospiraceae bacterium | reverse complement strand
CTCTGGCCCTGGCGCTGGAGGCCGTGGCCAGTCTTGACCTGGGCCCGTACATCTCCATCGGCTTTTCGGGCCTGCCAAATCAGCTGGTGGACCTTCTCCTGGGCCCCTCCGCCGGAGGTCTTTTCGCCGGGGCCATGGACGTGCTCAAGTACCTCATAAAGCCCTCCGGGCCCTTCCACTTCGGCTTCACCTTCGACGCCATGCTGGCGGCCTTCATCTACGGCTGCTCCTACTACGGCCGCCCCGTCACCCTGCGCCGGGTGCTCATAACGAAGCTCATCGTCACCGTGGTCGTGAACATGGGCCTCGCCACATTGTGGATAAGCCAACTCTACGGCAAAGCCTTCATGGTCCTTCTCCCCACCAGGGCCCTCAAGAATATTCTCGTCTGGCCGGCGGAATCGGTTATTTTCTACACCCTCGCCGTGGCCCTGGAGGACGCGGGGATATATAAGCTTTTGAAAAAGCGCTCCCCCGGAGCGTGACCGGGCGGGCCGCCCGTCACCCTATCCCGAAAAATCTCCGGCCGTTGGCCGCCGTTATCTCCGCCACCCGTTCGGGGTCCATCCCACGTATCTCGGCTATCCTCTCCGCCACCAGGTGGACGTTCAGTGAGGAGTTGCGCTCCCCTCTGTGGGGCACCGGGGCCATGTAGGGCGAATCCGTCTCTATCATCATCCGCTCAACGGGCATTTTTTCAATGACCTCCACGCACCTTCTGGCGTTTTTGAAGGTGACGATGCCGGTGAAGGATATATAGAGCCCCATATCAAGAAGCTCCCTCGCCGTCTCCCAGCTCCCCGAGTAGCAGTGGACCACCCCCCGGACGCCGGGATGGGCCTTTAATACGTCCAGGTTGTCCCGCACCGCCTCCCGCTCGTGGATTATGGCGGGCAGGCCGAGCTCCTTTGCAAGCTCAAGCTGCTCGCCGTAGACCCTCCTTTGCACATCCCTTGGCGAGAAGTCGTAGTGGTAGTCAAGCCCGATCTCCCCCACCGCCACGCATTTCGGGTCGCGGGCAAGGGCGCGTATCTCCTCAAGATAATCCTCCGCCGCCTCCCCGGCCTCGTGGGGGTGCACTCCGGCGGCGAAATACACAAAATCGTATTTTGCCGCGATGTCCCTGGCCTTTTTCGCCGAGGCGATGTCCGAGGCCGGATCCACGATGAGCTCCACCCCGGCGGGGCGCATTTTCTCCAGAAGCTCCCCCCGGTCGAGGTCAAATTTCTCGTCGTCATAGTGGGCGTGGGTATCGAAATACATGTTTTTCCTCATCTCCATCATTTTTTGAAAAAAACTCTTGCAATATGCGCAAAGTTATGATACCATAAAAGTCCCGCGAATTAAAGCCTGAAAATATTTTATATAAAGGATTGATAATTTTGGAAATCGCTATTACGATCGTACAGCTCATCGCGTGCCTCGCGCTCGTGGTCATCGTCATACTCCAGAGCGGCAAGAGCTCCGGCCTCTCCGGCGCCATCGGCGGCGGCAGCGGCGACACGTTCCTGGCAAGGAACAAGTCCAAGTCCTTAGACGCCCGCCTCGCCCGCATGACCAAATGGGTCGCCGCCGTCTTCATGGTCCTGACCCTGGTCCTGGTGTTCATAACAAAGTGACCCCCACCCCGCCCCGAAAATCGGGGCGGGTCTTTTTGTTTCAGACTGTTGACAACCCCCGAATATACGCGAGGACCCTGGTAAAATAATTTTTTCAAGGACATGTGCGAAAATTACCTTTTGTTTTGCGAAGCCCCGCGCCCGCAGGCGCCATGCAAGCGAGCAACCGCCGCATCGCGGTGGCTCTTGACAAGTCGCAGTGCGGCCCCAAAGGGGCCGCGCGGAGCAAAACAAAAAGCCCCCGGTTGGGGGCTTTTTGTTTTGGTCATGAATAGCGGTCGTATATCTGTCCTCGATTGCCTGCGTCAAGAACTCTCACGGTTATGATTTCCTGTTCCACGGTGTAAATGACGCGATAGGTGCCGACTCTGAGCCTCAAAAGGCCCTCACGCCCTTTGAGCGGCTTTATATCGCCGGCAAATGGCAGCCTGTATATAGCCCTCAAAAGGCGCGTTTGGACATCCTTCGGCTGCTTGAGTATAAACCTTTCGGCCCTTTTTTCAATGACAATCCGGTACTTCATTCAAGCCGTACCCCCAGCCGGGAGGCCAGCTCCTCGATCGTCACGCTGTCGCTCTTATGGATGTCCGGGTCGTTCTGGTATTCCTGGTACAGCTTTTCGCAGAAGGCGTCATCCTCGGCCTCGTCATCAAGGAGCCCCTGGATATAGGCCATGACCATGTCGAGCTTATATTCCGGAAGCTCATCCAACAGCGAGGATACCATTTCCCTGTCGCTCATGTCAGACACCTCCCCTGATATTGTGCCCAAAAGCCTGTCGCGCATACGGGGCGTGGATCTTCAGTCCAGTGCCGCCGTGATGATTGCCATGGTGTAGACCTCGTCGGCGTTGCAGCCGCGGGAAAGGTCGTTGATGGGGGCGTTCAGGCCCTGGAGGATGGGGCCGTAGGCGTCGTAGCCGCCCAGGCGCTGGGCTATCTTGTAGCCGATGTTGCCGGCCTCGATGATGGGGAAGATGAAGGTGTTGGCGTAGCCGGCCACGGTGGAGCCGGGGAACTTCAGCTGTCCCACGGTGGGGCTGACGGCGGCGTCAAACTGCATCTCGCCGTCGATGGCAAGGTCGGGGGCCAGCTCCTTGGCTATCCTCGTGGCCTCGGCGGAGAGCGCCACGGTGCCGCCCTTGCCGGAGCCCTTGGTGGAGAAGCTCAGGAGCGCCACCTTCGGGTCGATGCCGAAGAGCTTCGCGGTCTTGGCGGTCTCGACGGCCACCTCGGCCAGCTTCTGGGCGCCGGAGACGACGACGTTGCCCTCCTTGTCCAGGGTGTCCTCATAGGAGAGGTTGATGGCGCAGTCGCCCATGCAGATGGCGCGAAGGTTCTCATCGCCCGTGTCGCGGGTGAGGATGAAGGCGGAGGACACGAGGTGCGCGCCAGGCTTCGTCTTTATAAGCTGGAGAGCCGGACGGACGGTGTCGGCGGTGGAGTAGGTAGCGCCGCCCAGGAGGCAGTCGGCCACGCCCATCTTAACGAGCATGGTGCCGAAGTAGTTGCCCTTCCTGAGGGCCGCGCGGCACTCGTCCTCGCTCATCTTGCCGCGGCGCAGAGCAACCATGGTCTCCACCATCTTGTCCATATCGGGGTAATTCGCGGGGTCGATGATCTGGCTGTCGCCGATATCAAATCCGCCCTTGGCCGCGGCGGCGCGGACCTCGTCGGGATTGCCGATGAGAATGACGGTGAGAAGTCCCTCCTTCACCAGCCTGTCCGTGGCCTCGAGGATCCTGGCGTCCGGCCCCTCGGTGAAGACAATGCGCCTTCCCGCGCCCTGGAGCTTTTTCTTAAGGTTGTCTATCATTTCCATGGGTATCTCGTTGGGCGTCTCCAGATAGAAGGGGAGACTTCGCAACACCGGGTGGTTTATGATCCGCGTGATGGCCTCGATGCCGAGGCTTCCCCCGCCGATGACCTCGTGGCGGTCCTTGTGGCTGGCAAATGGGTTTTTCGAGTCGTTTAAGTGGATGCACTTGAGCCTTGAAAGCCCGATGACCTTATCAAACTCCGCGAGCACCCCGTCCAAGTCGTTCACGATATCGTACCCCGCGTCGTGGACGTGGCAGGTGTCCAGGCACACCCCCAGCTTGTCCGAGAGCTCCACCCGGTCGATTATTTCCCGCAGCTCCTGGAAGCTCCGGCCCACCTCGGTGCCCTTCCCGGCCATTGTCTCCAACAGCACGGTGGTGCGCATCTCCGGCTTCAGCACCAGATTCAGCGTCTCGGCGATGAGCTCAACGCCCCTCTCCGCCCCCTGGCCCACGTGGGAGCCGGGATGGAAGTTATAATAATTCCCCGGAAGCCACTCCATCCGCGCAAGGTCGTCGGCCATGGTCTGACGGGCGAAATTCAGCGTCTCCGGCTTCTCCGCGCAGGGGTTTATCGTGTAGGGCGCGTGGGCCAGGAAGCTGTTGAGCCCCGTCTCCCGCGCTATTTGCAGAAATTCCGCGATGTCCTTCTCGTCGATGGGCTTGGCCCCGCCTCCTCGCGGGTTGCGGGTGAAAAACTGAAAGCAGCTGGACCCCGTGTACACCGCGTCCTTCGCCAGCGCCACGTAGCCCTTCGATACCGACAGGTGACAGCCGATGTTCAACATAAAAAGCGCCTCTTTTCATTGTAATTAGTAAATTCTTATTTCCCGCGGAAAAATGTATGGCCGCGACACGCCTTTTACCTCTCGTCGTACCACTCCAGGAAAAAATGCTCCTCCCCACGGGTCTTGTAGGCGGGGAAGGTGTCGAGGCTGACCTCGTGGATGGCGTTGAAGATGCTCTTTTCCACGTTGGGGCTGGTCTTTTTTATCTGGGCAATGAGCTCCTTCGTCTCCCGGCGCTTGCCGGAGAGCTCCCCTGCCTCGATACCGGCGGTGAGCCGGCAGGCGCAGCGTA
>CANQUO010000161.1 GCA_947627085.1 uncultured Oscillospiraceae bacterium | reverse complement strand
GGTGACGGGGGTGCGGCCCTCGCTTTTTGATACGGCGTTGCGCTCAAGCCAGTCCACGTCCACCTCCACGTTGAAGTGGCCGGCGTTGCACAAAATGGCGCCGTCGCGCATTTTCTCAAAATGCCTGTCGGTTATGACCTTACAGCAGCCGGTGGAGGTGACGAAGATTTCGCCCTCAGCGGCGGCTTCGTCCATTGTTTTCACCTCATAGCCGTCCATCATGGCCTCCAGGGCCTTCACGGGGTCTATCTCGGTGACGGTGACTCTGGCACCCAGGCCCCGGGCGCGCATGGCTATGCCGCGGCCGCACCAGCCGTAGCCGGCCACGACCACGTTTTTGCCGGCCACCACAAGATTGGTGGCCCGGTTTATGCCGTCCCAGACGGACTGGCCGGTGCCGTAGCGGTTGTCGAAAAAGTGCTTGCACCTGGCGTCGTTGACGGTGAGCATGGGGAATTTTAAAGCCCCCTCGCGCTCCATGGCGTGGAGCCTTATGATGCCGGTGGTGGTCTCCTCACAGCCGCCGATGACATTAGGGAGAAACTCGGGCATTTGGCGGTGGAGCATGCTAACAAGGTCCCCGCCGTCGTCGATTATGATGTTGGGGCCGAAGGACAGGGCCTCCGCCGTATGGCGGTCGTATTCGGCCTGGGTGCAGTCATACCAGGCCCAGACCTGAGCGCCCTTTGACACCAGTGCCGCCACCACATCGTCCTGGGTGGACAGGGGGTTACAGCCGGTTATGCGCAGATCGGCGCCGCCCTCCATCAGCACGCGGCAGAGGTAGGCGGACTTGGCCTCCAGGTGGAGCGAGACGGTCATTTTAAGGCCCGCGAAGGGCTTTTCTTTTTTGAAATCCTCCTCGATGGAGTTTAAAAGGGGCATGAAGCGTTTTGCCCAGGCTATCTTCTTTTCCCCAGAGGGGGCCAGGGTGACGTCGCGTATTTCACTCATAGGTACCTCCATAAGGTTTCGCCCTGCGGGCGATTCAGTTTGTCAAAAAAACTCAAATTCAACATTTTTTCCGGCGGCATGTACGTCGGAAAAAATCCCTTTTGTCGCCCAAGCGTGCGGCCCTTCGGGCCGTGCGCGTAGGGCGACAGCAGGGAAATTGCGCGTGAATTTCGCAAAATTCACGCACAGTTTCCCGCACGTTCCCCTTTGTCGGAAAAGGCCGCAGGCCTTTTTCGACAGGCTGTTTCGCCTTTCGGGCGATGATCCATCCTCACCCATGCCCTCTCCTTCCAAAGGGAGAGAGCAAAGAGGTAGAGGCGATTTTTATTTGATTTTATCACGAAACCGGTTGCAAGTAAAGACTTCTTGTTGCCTTTGGATGAAAAACGATGTAGAATACATTTTAAAGGGAAGTGATAAAGTGTCGGACGAGGTACTGATGTTTTTTGACGGGCATATGGCGGCGCTGCCGATATACAAAAGGCTGGAGGGGGAGATACTGAAAAGCTTCCCGGAGACGGTGGTCGAGGTGAGAAAGACGCAGATAAGCTTTAAAAATCGGCGTCTTTTCGCCTGCGCGTCATTTCTTCCGGTAAGACGGAAGTCGGAGCGGCCGGAGAATTTTCTGACGGTGACCTTCGGGCTCGGGCGGCCGGTGTACGCTGAACGCATTGCGGCGACGGTGGAGGCCCAACCGGGTAGGTGGACCCACCACGTGATAGTGGGCTCGCCGGAGGAGATCGACGGGGAGCTCATGGGGTGGATAGGCGAGGCTTACGCCTTTTCGGAGGGGAAGAGATGAAAAGAGCGCTGGTCATCGGGCCCAGCGGGGCGGGGAAGTCCACCTTCGCGAGAGCCCTTAGGGACAAGACGGGACTTCCGCTATACTATCTTGACATGCTGTGGCATCTGGCGGACAGGACCACCGTGAGCCGGGAGGAGTTTGACGAAAGGCTCGGGGCGATACTTGAAAAGCCCCGGTGGATAATCGACGGCAACTACTCCCGGACGCTGGAGACACGGCTTTCGCGGGCGGACACGGTGTTTTTCCTGGACCTTCCGGTTGAGGAGTGCCTCGCCGGGGTGGAGAGCCGCTGTGGGAAGGCAAGGGAGGACATGCCCTGGATAGAATATGAGGAGGACCCGGAGTTCACCCAGTGGATAAGGGATTTTCCAAAGGAGACGACACCCCGAATCTACGAGCTCTTGGAGCGGTACCGGGAGGGGCGGGAGATACACGTATTCCACAGCCGAAATGAGGCGTGGGAGTGGCTTGGAGGAGTTAAATAATGGCTTATTCATACGATTATTATAAAAAATCCGCGGATTTTCTGCTTGAAAAGTTCGGCGGAAGGCCGGAGATAGGGATAATTCTCGGCTCCGGGTTGGGGCACTTCGCTACGCAGGTGGAGGACGCGGTCACGGTGCCCTATACGGACATACCGAATTTTCTGCGCTCCACGGCAATCGGCCACGCGGGGCAGATGATATTCGGAAAGGTAGCCGGAAAAAAGGTGGTCTGCATGGCGGGGCGGTTCCACTCCTACGAGGGGTATGACATGGAGGAGCTCACGATACCGGTGCGGGTGCTGAAGCTGCTGGGCATCAGGGTCCTCATACTGACCAACGCCGCCGGGGCGGTGAATATGAGCTATAAGGCCGGGGATATAATGGTGATCTCCGACCACATAAAGCTTATGGGCGCGTCGCCCCTCCGGGGGCCCAATGTGGAGGAGCTGGGGCCCCGGTTCCCGGACATGGGGCGGGCGTATTCGCCGGAGCTGAGACAGCTGGCGCTGAGGCTCGCGGAGAGGTCGGCGCTCACCGTCCACGAGGGGGTATATTTCTTCATGCCGGGGCCGCAGTACGAGACGCCGGCGGAGATAAGGGCCATAAGGGCCCTCGGCGGGGACGCCGTTGGGATGAGCACGGTGACGGAGGCCATAACAGCCGCCCACTGCCGGCTCCCGGTGCTGGCGCTGTCGGTCATGACCAACATGGCCGCCGGGGTGCTGGACGTGCCGCTGACGAGCGAGGAGGTCATTGAGACGGCCAACGCCATCGAGGGGCCGTTCACGGAATATGTCCGGGACATAATAGGGAATATCTGAGGTGAGGATATGAGGCTTTTACTGAAAAACTGCGACATACTGGCAACCGGAGATAAGGGCTTTGAGTACGTTAAACGCGGCTTTTTGGGCATCGACGGGGACACCATAGACTATGTGGGAGCGCGGATGCCGGAGGCTCCTTACGATAACGAGCGGGACATGGCGGGGACAATGGTCATGCCGGGGCTCGTCAACGCCCACACACACTCGGCCATGACGCTTTTGCGGGGGGTGGGGAGCGACCTTCCGCTTCAAAGCTGGCTCTATGACAAAATTTTTCCCGTGGAGGACCGGCTGACGCCGGAGCTCATACGGGCCGGGACGGAGCTTGCCATATTGGAGATGCTCTCCACGGGGACGGTGAGCTTTTCGGACATGTATATGGCCCCGGAGGAGGCGGTCCGGGCGGTGCTGAGCGCCGGGATGAAGGCCAATATCTCAAGGCCCGTGCAGTGCTTCGACCCGTCGGAGCCCGTGGAGGAGAATTTCCGGGTCCGGGAGTCCGTGGAGCTTTTTGGTAAGTACCACAACGCCGGGGACGGGAGAGTGAAGATAGATTTTTGCGTCCACGGGGAGTACACCTGCACCGCTCCAGTGGTGGAGCACTATTCGGGCATCGTGCGGGAGAGGCGGGGAAATCTGCATATTCACATGTCCGAGACGAAAAGCGAGCACGACGAGTGCGTGAGGAAGTACGGCCTCACGCCGGCGGAGTGGTTCGAAAAGCTGGGGGCCTTCGACTCCCGGGCCTTTGCCGCCCACTGCGTGTGGGTGACGGAGGGGGACATGGAGATAATGAAAAGGCGCGGCGTCTCCGCCGTGCACTGTCCGTCAAGCAATTTAAAGCTGGGGAGCGGCTTCGCGCCGGTGCAGAAGATGCTTGATGTGGGAATAAATGTGGCCCTTGGCACCGACGGGGCGGCGTCGAACAACAATCTCAATATGTTCGAGGAGCTCCATCTGGCCTCTATTGTCCACAACGGGTTTATGAGGGACCCCACGGTCATGGGGCCGGAGGAGACAATAAGGATGGCCACTGTGAACGGGGCAAAGCTCCAGGGCCGGGAGGACACGGGGGAGGTGCGCGTGGGGAAAAAGGCGGACCTTATCGCGCTGGACCTGACAGGCCCCCACATGCGGCCGAACCTTGACCCGCTGGCGCTGATAGCGTACAGCGCCCAGGGGTCCGACGTGGTGATGACCATGGCGGACGGGCGGATACTCTACGACCACGGGGAGTTTTTGACCGTGGACGCGGAGAGGGTGTACCGGGACGTGGAACGGGCGGCGGAGAGGCTGTACGGGGGAGATTGAGGGGAGAATTATATTGTGAGGGGCGGGGTGGGGACCTCGCCCTTTTTGCTGTGCGAAACCTCTCCTGCCGCTACGCGGCTGTCCTCCCCGCGAGCCGGTGGAGGCTGGGGATGCGCGGAGTTTAGCCCCTCCCTTTGGGAGGGGGTAGGGGGTGGGGCGAGGAGATTCGGCCCACCC
>CANQUO010000160.1 GCA_947627085.1 uncultured Oscillospiraceae bacterium | reverse complement strand
GGCGTCCATGGCCTCAAGGCCGATGACGTTCTCTATCTCCGCCTTGACCTTTTTGGGGTCGGCGGCGGGCAGGTCTATCTTGTTTATGACGGGCAGTATCTCAAGCTCGTGCTCCAGGGCAAGATAGGTGTTGGCCAGCGTCTGGGCCTCCACCCCCTGGGCCGCGTCCACCACAAGTATGGCCCCCTCGCAGGCGGCCAGGGAGCGGGAGACCTCGTAGCCAAAGTCCACGTGTCCCGGGGTGTCGATGAGGTTTAGGACGTAGCTCTCCCCGTCCTTCGCTTTGTGGTCTAAGCGTATGGCCCGGGCCTTTATGGTTATGCCGTGCTCCCGCTCTAAGTCCATGTTGTCTAAAAGCTGGTCCTCCATCTCCCTTGTGGGCACCGCACCGCAAAGCTCAATGAGCCTGTCGGACAGCGTGGACTTGCCGTGGTCCACATGGGCGATGATGGAGAAATTACGTATAAGCGATTGGTCTGTCATAAGTCACCTTTAACGTAACGTGATTTTATCTTACTTCGGTAATGAGCCGGTCCGCCTCGGCGGAGAGCTCGTGGAGGCGGCCCACAAGCCGCTTGAGCTCGTCAAAGCCCACGTAGTCCCGGCCCAGGATGTAGTCGGCGCTGACGTTATAGTAGTCGCAGGCCCTGACCACGAAATCAAGCTTCGGCTCCCGAAGGCCGTTTTCGTAGTGGGACAGGAGCGCTTGGGATATGCCCAGGTCCGCGGCGGCCTTGCGCTGACTTATGCCGCGCTCGGCCCGGAGCTTTGTGAGGATGGAGGGAAATGCCTGACTCAAGAGGACCCCTCCCGCTTATTCCGGACGCATGTCCACGGAGTCGTCGTTGAATATCCAGTCCCGCACGTCGATAGTCTCGTATTTGTCCTCGGCGACGCGGCAGACCACCCGGCGGATGCCGGCGTTGATGATAAAACGGCGGCACATGGAGCAGGGGGCGGTGTCGGCAAGGAGCTTTCCGGTCTTGGGGTCCCGGCCCGCCAGATACAGCGTCCCGCCCATGGTGTCCCGGCGGGCGGCGGAGATTATGGCGTTCTGCTCGGCGTGGACGGCCCGGCACAGCTCGTAGCGCTGACCGCTGGGTATGTTGAGCTCGTCCCGGAGGCAGTGGCCCAGGTCTGCGCAGTTTTTCCTGCCCCGGGGGGCGCCGTTGTAGCCGGTGGAGATTATCTCGTCGTCGCGGACTATAATGGCCCCGTAGTGGCGGCGCAGGCAGGTGGACCTCTCCGCCACGGTCTCGGCGATGTCGAGATAGTAGTTGACCTTATCTGTGCGATACAGCATGGTTGAGTACCTCCATGATTTTATCTTTTTTGGCTTTATGGGTTAATTATAACAAATCGTATACTCCCGCGCAAGGGAGGAAGATAAAATAATTACCGACAATATCGGCATAATTTAGGGGAGGGGAGAGGACGGGCGGGTTTTGAACCCGCCCCTACGGGTTGACCGGAAATCTACCATAACCGCCGTAGGGGAGGGTTCCAAACCCTCCCATTTTAAATAAGCGGCCCGCAGGCCGCAACCTTTTTCCTCGACCCCCCCCTTTCGGAAAGGGAGGTGGCCCCGCAGGGCCGGGAGGTTCGAGCCCCTTATCTGTCGCAATATCTTATTAAGACGAGGGACGGAGGCTCTAATCCCCCCTGCCCCTTTTTACAAAAATGGGGTATCCACGCGGGATAGGGCTCTAATAAATTGCTCTCTACCACGCACGCCCCACCCCCTACCCCCTCCCAGAGGGAGGGGCTTGATTGGAGCACGCGGGGAGGGCATCTAAGGAAATGGGATTGTACCACGCGGGACCCCTCAGTCACTGCGGTGACAGCTCCCCATTGAAACGGGGAGCCGGGGGAACAAGGTTGCGGCTTCGCCGCGTCAAAATTAGCCCCGTAAGGCGCGACCTTTTGGGGGTTAAAAATAATTGTTGACAATAGCGGTATATTTAGGGTAAAATGAAAGTCCTGCGGTAAAAATACGCTACTACTTCAGGCGAGAGTCTGATGTCGAGTATAAAACATCATTATTTTGGAGGTGTAAACGAATGAAAAGGACCTATCAGCCCAAGGAGCTTCACCGCTCCAAGGAGCACGGCTTCCGCAAGAGAATGGCTACCGCCAACGGCCGCAAGGTTTTGGCACGCCGCCGCGCCAAGGGTCGCCAGAGACTGACCCACTGATGACGGGCCGGGTCGTTCGTATAATGGTTTTTTGAGGGCGGGGCGACTCGCCCTATCCGGCGTTTGGCGAAAATTATGAGGGGACGGGAAGATGGAGTTTTCCACATCGCTTAAAGAGAATTTTGAATTCCGCCGGCTCTACTCCAGGGGCCGGAGCCTCGCCGGACCCCATATAGTCCTCTACGCCAGGCTCAGGGAGAGGGACACAAACCGGGTGGGGATTACGGTCAGCGCAAAGCTTGCCCACGCCGTGCACCGCAACCGCGTCCGGCGGCGTCTTCGGGAGGCCTACCGCCTCAACGAGGGGAAGTTCCGCCGGGGGCTGGACCTGGTTATCGTGGTCCGGGGCCGGGGCGTCAACGCGCCCTACCGGACGCTGGAGGCGGAGCTTTTGGAGCTTGCCGGGAGGATGGAGCTTCTTCGATGAAAAGGATACTTATCGCCCTTGTGCGGTTTTATCGCAAATACGTCTCCCCCATGCGCCAGCCCTGCTGCCGCTTTACGCCCACCTGCTCCCAGTACGCCCTTGAGGCCCTTGAAAAGTACGGGGCGCTGAAGGGCTCCTGGCTTGCCATTAAACGAATACTCCGGTGCAACCCGTTCAACAGACACTACGACCCCTACGATCCCGTACCATAAACAAACGAGAATTGGAGTGAACAAATGGATACAATCGCGAGACCCTTCGGTCTGCTTCTGATGTTCCTCTACAACATCACCCACAACTACCTTCTTGCCATCGTGCTCTTCACCATCGTGGTGAAGCTCATACTGATGCCCTTCCAGATGAAGAGCAAAAAGGGCATGATGCGCCAGCAGATGCTTCAGCCCGAGATAACGGAGCTCCAGAAAAAGCACGCCGGCAACCAGCAAAAGCTCAATCAGGAGATGCAGCGCGTCTATCAGGAGGCGGGCGTCAGCCCCATGTCCGGGTGCCTTTGGACGCTCCTGCCCTTCCCCATACTCATCGCCCTCTATCAGGCGGTGCGCAAGCCCCTGACGGTGATGATGGGCGTGGCCAAGGACGCTCTGGCCGAGGGCGGAGTGCTCTACAACAAGCTGGCGGAGATGAATTTCAACGTCTCCACCCTAAATTCCACCCAGATAACGGCGGCCAGGTTCATAACGGATAATTACAGCGCCTTTGAAAATCTGGGCGTGAAAAACTTAAGACCCGTGGAATTCACCGTGCTGGGCGTGGACCTTTCCCAAACGCCGAGCTTCCAGTTCTGGACCTTCAACTGGAAGAGCTGGACGGAGCTCTGGCCCATGCTGGGCCTCTTCCTCATACCCATACTGGCGGCCCTTTTCATGTGGCTGTCCACAAAGATATCCACGGCCCTTCAAAAGGGGCTCCCCGGCGCCAACATCGAACAGCTTGAAAAGACCAACAACTCCCTTATGATGCTCCTTCTGGGCCCGGTGATGAGCCTTTGGTTCGCCTTCATGCTCCCCGGCGCCATGGGCGTATACTGGATATCCAACTCCGTGGTCAGCATCCTTGTGGATGTGTTCCTCACGAAGTACTACGCCAAGACCATGCTCTCGGACTTTGCCGAGCATGAGGCCCAGAGAAAGGCCAGGGAGGCGGAGCTTGAGGCCAAGCGCGAGGAGGCCGAGCGCCGCCGCGCCGAGAACGCGGGGGTGGAGGCCGAGAACACCTCAAAGCGCAAGCAGCAGCAGAAGAAGAAGCAGGAATCCGCGCAGAAGGCCCTGGAGTGGCAACGGGCCATGAACCCCTCGGAGCCCAAATACGAGCCCTCCCGGGTGGGCACACGCCGCTACGCCCGTGGACGGGCCTACGATCCGGACCGCTATTCATTTAACGGCGTGGAGGGCGCGGTCGGCGACACCTCCGAGATCGACGAGGGTATCGCCGATATCGAGGAGCGGCTCCAGGCCGCCGCCGAGGCCGGAAGCGCCATATTGGCCGACGCCGCCGGAGCTGTGGACACCGGGAACGTTGATACAGCGGCGGATACGGACGCCGATGACGACACCAACTGACATAGGAGAAGGATATTATAATGATAAAATCTATCGAGACGACAGGGCGGACCGAGGACGACGCCATCGCCGCCGCCTTGAGTCAGCTTAATCTTACCCGCGACGATGTCTCCGTGGAGGTCCTGGAACGGGCCAAATCCGGCTTTTTGGGCTTTGGGAGCTCTCCCGCCCGGGTGAAGGTCTCCTGGGAGGAGCCCGACCCCAAGCCGGCCCCCGCGCCGAGGCCCCCGAAGCCCGCCGCTCCCAGACCGGCGTACAGCCGTCCCGCTGAGCCCCGCCCCGCCGCGCAAAGGCCCTCCGAACCCAGGCCTGCCGCGCCCAGGCCCGATACGCCCCGTCCCGCCGGGATCGCGGTCCCCACGGAGGGGGACCT
>CANQUO010000159.1 GCA_947627085.1 uncultured Oscillospiraceae bacterium | reverse complement strand
GGAGGGCCGCCCCATCACCTTCTACCACTACATGATCGACCTGACCCACGGTCCCTGCATATATAAGCGCATATCCGGTTGCGGCTCCGGCACCGAGTATCTGGCCGTCACCCCCTGGGGGGACCTCTACCCATGCCACCAGTTCGTGGGCGACGAAAAATATCTCATGGGCAACATCTGGGACGGCGTCACCAACGCGGCGCTCAGGGACGAATTTAAGCTTTGCAACGTCTACGCCCGCCGCGAGTGCGACGACTGCTGGGCCAGGCTCTACTGCTCCGGCGGCTGTGCCGCCAACGCCTGCCACGCCACGGGCTCCATAACCGGCGTATATAAATACGGCTGTGAGCTATTTAAAAAACGCATGGAGTGCGCCATAATGATGCAGGTAGCCAAGTCCATAAAAAGGAAATAACCCATATCTCCCCCGCTTTCCGTTGGAGGCGGGGGAGGCTTTTCAGGAGAGGTACCATGAGAAGAAAAGCGTTGCCGATCGTCACGAGCTCAATTGTCCTCATCGTTGCCGCGCTCTGGGCGCTTTATTATTTCAACGTCGTACCACACGCGGGCTACTCAAACGATCACTTCGGCATCGAGCCGTATGTAAGTAAGCTGGATGCCGACGGCGACGGCGTAGACGATCAGACGGATATTTTAAGCGGCGTCAGGGAATATATCGCCACAAAGCCAAAATATAAAAGCAAATATTATTCCTCCGGCTACCCCGACGACGGCTATGGCGTCTGCACCGACGTGGTGGCCTTCGGGCTGAGGTCCGCCGGCTATGACCTTATGGAGCTTGTGGACGCGGATATCACGGCCTCCCCCGACGCTTACGCGATCACCTCCCCCGACAAAAAGATAGATTTTCGCCGGGTCCGCAATCTTCGCGTATACTTCGCCCGCAACGCCGTCTCGCTCACCACCGATCTTTCAAAAATCGACCGGTGGCAGGGCGGCGACATCGTTATCTTTAAAAATCACATCGGCATCGTCTCCGACATACGCAACAAAGACGGCGTCCCCTTCCTCATCCACCACGCCTCCCCGGCCCAGCTCCGCTACGAGGAGGACGTCCTCCCCCGCTACGAGGATGAGATCGTCGGGCATTACAGAATGAGCTGACGAGCAACCGGTTGCCCCTCCCTCCGGGAGGGGCCAGGGGGTGGGCCTACGTGTGGTGATTCGACCCACCCCGGCCTATCGCTTCGCTCAGGCCACCCCTCCCAAAGGGAGGGGCTTTTGGTCTGGGACCCGCCCCTACGGGGTATATGAGGCGCTTCCGTATTATTCGTAGGGGAGGGTTCCAAACCCTCCCCTATTCAATATGCGCCGAAGGCGCAACCTTTTTGGAGAGACTTTAAAATTACCCCTTGACAAACGCGGATTATTACAGTAAACTTAGTACAGTAAACGTAATAAAAAGGCGGTGATGCACCATGAGAGACGCGGTAGCCGGAGGGGCGCTGACGGAGGTGACGTTTTATATACTGCTGTCGCTCTTCGAGCCCCGGCACGGGTACGCCGTGATGCAGTTCATCGAGGCCGAGACGGCCGGGCGGCTCACACTGGGGGCCGGGACGCTCTACGGGGCGCTGAAGGCCCTGGAGGAGCGGGGCTGGATCGAGCGGCACGGGAACGAGCACGGCAGGAAGAAGGAGTTCGTCATAACGGACGCCGGCAGGGCGGCGGCCCAGTCGGAGCTACGCCGGCTCCGGGCCCTGACGCTGACGGCGGAGAAGATAATGGGAGGCGCGATATGAAGAAAACAGTAAAACGGTATTTCGCCGGAGCCATGAATAGCCAGCAAAAGTGGCTCAACAAAATGTCGGACCGGGGCTGGCGCCTCACCGGCACCACCATAATGGGCTACGAGTTTGAGGACTGCGAGATTGGAAAATACGAGTACACGGTGGAATACGTGGGCAACAAATCGAAGGAGGGCGCGGAGAGCTACGCTAAGTTTCTCGAAGATTGCGGCTACCGGGTGTTCTTCAAGAACATGAATTTAAATTACAACGTGGGCAAGACCGTCTACAAGCCCTGGGCGGAGAAGGGCGGGAAGCTGGCCACCAATGACACCACCCTCAATAAGGAGCTTCTCATAGTGGAGAAGGTGCGTGACGGCAGGCCCTTCGAGCTCCATACCACAGCGGAGGACCGGCTGGCATATATGAAAACCCTCGTCCGTCCGTGGATATGGTTTGCCGTCATCTGGTTCGTCCCCGCCATCCTCACCCGCTCTTGGACATTCCTGATTCCCTCCGCCCCGGCGGTTATTGGGGTAGCGGTGTATCTGGTGAAGATCGCGAAAATCAAAAGGGAGATGAGAATCAAGGAGTAGACGGGACGGAGTTGATTCGGCCCACCCCCTACCCCCTCCCAGAGGGAGGGGCTAACGACAACCACCGCACCAGCGCGACTAAGTTAGAGGTCGAATCCACCGTCTACCGAGCTGTAAGCGGCCAAGCGGGTTAGGCGCGTAGGGGCCGATGCCCACATCGGCCCGACGCACCGATTTGACACTCGACCGAAATCGACGCGTAATATGATGGCGTGTTACAACAGGCTGACGCGATATCGGAACGCGGGCCGATGTGGGCATCGGCCCCTACACCCCTTTTGTGCCCAACAAAAGGGAGAAAGTAGAATCCCTCGTCCCATCGGACGAACCCCGACAAAAAGCCATGCGGCTTCGGAGCCCCATTTTGTACTCAAAAGTTCAAAAAACTGTTGACTGAGCCTTACAAATGTGCTAAAATATCTCTTTGCGTGGGGTTTTTGCGCCCTTTTGGGCATAATAATCCAAAACGCGTAAAAAACCTGAGAAAGGAGGAACAAAATGCCCACAATAAATCAGCTCGTACGCAAGGGCCGTCAGACTTCCGTCTACAAGTCCACCAGCCCCGCCCTTCAGAAGGGTCTCAACACCCTGAAGAACCGCGCCACTGACTTAAGCTCTCCCCAGAAGAGAGGCGTGTGCACCGCCGTCAGGACCATGACCCCGAAGAAGCCTAACTCCGCTCTTCGTAAGATCGCCCGTGTCCGCCTTACAAACGGCTTTGAGGTCACCGCCTACATCCCCGGCGTGGGACACAATCTGCAGGAGCACAGCGTGGTCATGATCCGCGGCGGCCGTGTCAAGGACCTGCCCGGTGTGCGTTACCACATCATCCGCGGTACCCTGGACACTCAGGGCGTCAACGGACGTATGCAGGCCCGCTCCAAGTACGGCGCCAAGAGGCCGAAGGCCGGCAAGAAAAAGTAAAGCATCTCCCAACAGCGTCCTCGTTGTTGTATTCATATACACCTCGGGGCGCGCACGCGGCTTAAGTGGCCGCGAGTACCTGTGAATTCTTATTAAGAAGGAGGGAAGCAAAGTGCCCAGAAGAGGTAACGTTCCCAAAAGAGAAATTTTGCCCGATCCTGTTTACAACTCCGTGCTCGTCACGAAGCTTGTAAATTCCGTCATGCTCGACGGCAAAAAGGGCGTGGCCCAGAAGGTCGTCTACGGGGCCTTCGACATCGTCAGGGAAAAGACCGGCAAGGAGCCCCTTGAGGTTTTCCAGCAGGCCCTTGAGAACATCATGCCCAGCCTGGAGGTCAAGGCCCGCCGTGTGGGCGGCGCCACCTATCAGGTGCCTATCGAGGTCCGTCCCGCCCGCCGCCAGACTCTCGGTCTGAGGTGGCTCACCACCTACACCCGCGCCCGCGGTGAAAAGACCATGCGCGAGAAGCTGGCCGGCGAGATCATGGACGCCGCCAACAACACCGGCGCGTCCGTCAAAAAGCGCGAGGAGACCCACAGAATGGCAGAGTCCAACAAGGCTTTCGCCCATTTCCGTTGGTAATTCCCATTTATTTTGCAAGTTTGGCCTGAGAACATCGGAGTCTCAGGCGCATCAGGAGAAAAAGTTTCATGCCCAGACAATATTCATTAGAGAAAACCAGAAACATCGGCATCATGGCTCACATCGACGCCGGCAAGACCACCACCACCGAGCGCATCCTCTTTTACACCGGCCGGACCCACAAGCTGGGCGAGGTCCACGAGGGCGCGGCCACCATGGACTGGATGGAGCAGGAGCAGGAGCGCGGGATAACCATTACCTCCGCCGCCACCACCTGCTTCTGGAAGGGAACACGCATAAACATCATCGACACCCCGGGCCACGTGGACTTCACCGTTGAGGTGGAGCGCTCGCTGAGGGTCCTGGACGGATCGGTCACCGTGATGTGCGCCAAAGGCGGCGTGGAGCCCCAGTCCGAGACCGTGTGGCGTCAGGCCGACAACTACAATGTGCCGAGGATGATCTACGTCAACAAGATGGACATCATGGGCGCGGATTTCTTCAACGTGCTCAACATGATCCACGACAGGCTCAAGGCCAACGCCGTCCCCATCCAGCTGCCCATCGGCAAGGAGGCGGATTTCAGGGGTATCATCGACCTTGTGGAGATGAACGCCGACATCTACTACGACGAGCTCGGTCAGGACATGCGCGTGGAGCCCATCCCCGAGGACATGATGGAGCTGGCCCAGGAGTACCATGTGAAGCTCCTCGAAGCCGTCTCGGATTTCGACGACGAGATCATGGTGAAGTATCTGGA
>CANQUO010000158.1 GCA_947627085.1 uncultured Oscillospiraceae bacterium | reverse complement strand
AGATACTCCGTCGCTTTCCAGACGCCCATGGGCAGGGAATTTGGATTAAAATTATCGGCCTCCACTCCCCAGCCGAAACCTCCGTCCGGATTTTGATAGGCTGACAGAGCGGTTATCACGTCCTCACGGGATCCGTTTTCAAAGCGATATCGGAACATTGCCAGGTCCAGAGGGCGGGCATTGCGGAAGATAAATCTGCGGGCCTTTTCAAAGGTGCAAGTGTTCATGTCGGAGTCTCCTTCGCGTAAGATTTGGGAACATGTCCCCTTTCATTTTCCTGTACCGCTGTCCCACAGTTGGCAGCTCATACAGTCATGAAAGTTCCGCTTTCTTTCATTTTATAAAATTTTTCTCCGCCCGTCTTGTAAAAATCCGACATATTTACAAAGTTCCGAACCGGGCGTTTTGAAGCGCCTGCGCCGGCGTCATGCCGTGGCGGAACCGAAAATCATTCAAAAAATGCGCCTGATCCGTGTAACCGTATTTTTCAACCATGTCAAGGATATCCGCGCCGCCTCGGGCAACCTCCTGCCATACGAGTTGATAGCGGATTAGATTGGAAAGCGTCTTGGGACCGACGCCGATGTTCTCTGAAAAGATTCGCTCCATGTTCCGCTCCGACAGGGCGTTTCTTCGGGCAATTTCAGAAATTTTCATCCGTCCCTGATACAGGATCATATCTCCGACAGCATTCATCAGATCAGCGTTCAGGCGGCTTAAATTCAGTCTTCGAAGAAGAATCTTCTCCGCCGCACCCGCCCTTCCGGGCAATGTGTGAAACCTACGGACGATTTCGGTCAGCTCCGCGGTGATGCCCCGGAAAAATTCATCCGGGTCAAAAGCCCGGTTTTTCGTGTGCCGGAAACCCTCTGTACTGAACAGCACCGCGCTCCAGCAGAAAAAGCGGATGCCAAAGGTAGACAGGACAGCACCGCTTTCAGCTCCGCCGGACTTATAAGTGTGTTCGTCTATCGCGCAGAAACCGGCCGTAACCGTGTGGTCGGAAGGCTTGACTCTGACGATGATATCCATACAGGTATCGGGAATCACAAGGCGCCCCGCCGTCTCAGATGAAATCTGCGGGCGTGGAGTCCCCCAAAAGCAGCGGATATATGGTTTTAACGCGTCGCATGGCGGTATCTCCTGATAATCGCCGCTTCTCAAAAATGGCGTAGCGGTTATGGGACGGTATGATACGGAAATAGGGACCGATTTCATTCTTTTTCGCTCCGTCTGTTTTGCACTAAATATGTCATGTATTCTAATAAAAAATACGCCGATTTGTCGGACAGTCGTCTGTTTGGCATTTAACATTATACCACTCAAATGTGAAGAAATCTACTGTACTTTAAGGCTGTATTATGTAAACCGCGCGATTGGAGGTAAATGGCCGTGACATTTCAGGATTGTTTGAAAATTTACCCAAAATGGGCGCTTATAGCGGCGGCGGTATTATTTTTTATCCACCTGATCATGCCCTACCACCCCCGGGAGAAATATCCACGTGACGATCCTCCGCCAAGGTTCTTTGCCACCTTTTCCTTGGGCGAGCTCGTTCAGTACGTTGTCCAGGTCCTGACCTTTCCGCTCGTCCTTTTCGCCGGGGCCTTTATTGATTTACGCTTTGACCTCCCGGAAGAAATTGACGCGGTGATACTTTTGATTTTGTTCGGACTCTGGTGGTTTATTCCCAGAGATTTAGCGCGGAGGATCGACGGGTGGTAAGAGCGCGCGCGTTTTCCGGCGGGAAATTTTATTATCTTATAAAATTATTTCATGATTTCAGTCGGATTGATGTTGCCAATCGGATGGGATATTGATATAATAAAGGGAACATTTTTCAGTCTGTTCCTTTTTAGACGAAAGAAGGTCATACCAATGATGCGTTACGCCATAGACGGCTCCATAAAGCCGAAGAGGCACTCAAATTACGATGTGGTCATCGTGGGCGCGGGAATCGCGGGGCTCTACTCCGCCCTGAACCTCTCCCCTTCCCTCAAATGCTGTGTGTTCGCCAAGGAGACCATAGACATCTCAAACTCCTGGCTGGCCCAGGGAGGCATCGCCGCCGTCACGGCGCCGGACGACGACCCGGAGCTCCACTTCAAGGACACCCTGGTTGCCGGAGCGGGCCTTTGCGACGAGGCGGCTGTCCATGTCCTGGTGGACGAGGGGCCCATGGACATCCGTAAGCTCATAGAGATGAACGTTCCATTCGACTTAACCGAGAGCGGCGAGCTGGACCTCACCCGGGAGGGCGGCCACCACAAAAACCGCATCCTCCACGCCGGCGGCGACGCCACCGGCCGTGAGACCGTCAAGACCCTGGCCTATATCGCCTCCCAGCGGGAGAATATCATATTCCGTGACAACACATTCTTTGTGGATATTTTGACGGATGAAAAGGGCGTCTCCGGCCTTCTCGTCAAGGACGACGACGGAGAATACGAGACCGTGGCCACCCGGCACCTGGTCCTCTGCACCGGCGGCATCGGTCAGGTATTTGAGACAAGCACCAACCCAGCCGTAGCCACCGGCGACGGCCTGGCGGCGGCGATAAGGGCCGGCGCGGAGCTCCGGGGCATGGAGTTTATCCAGTTCCACCCCACGGGCCTCTGGTCGCCGGACCGGGAGAGCCGGGCCTTCCTTATCTCCGAATCCGTCCGGGGCGAGGGCGGCCTTCTCAAAAACTCAAAGGGCGAGCGCTTCATGGTGGGCAAACACGAGCTTGCCGAGCTTGCTCCACGGGACATAGTCGCCCGTGGCATATATAACGAGATGAAAAAAAGCGGCGAGAGCCACGTCTTTATCGATATCACATCACAACCGGAGGAGGAGCTTGCCCGCCGCTTCCCCACCATATATAATGAGTGCCTGCGCCGGGGCATAAATATCTCCCGGGACTGCATCCCCGTCTGCCCCGTCCATCACTACATGATGGGCGGAGTTAAGACGGACCTCTACGCCCGCACCGCCGTCCACGGCCTTTACGCCTGCGGCGAGACCGCCTCCACCGGCGTCCACGGGGCAAATCGCCTGGCCTCCAACTCCATGCTTGAGTGCCTTGTATTTGGCCGCCGGGCCGCCGAGGACATAAACAGGTCCTTCTCCCCCGCCCTCTCAAGCTCCGAGGAGCTGTGGCCGGCCCTCCCCGTGCGGCCCGCGCTCAATATTGATTTCAAGGCCCTGCGAGAGCGTATGCAACACATAATGAGTAAATACTGCTTCGTCGTCCGCACGAAGGACGGCCTTGAGACCGCAAGGCGCGAGATGCGGGATATCCTCGACATGCTATCCTCCGGCTTCTCAAGCGCAAGGGAATATGACGAGGACCTGAGCCTTGCAATAATATCCGTTTCCATCATCGACGCCGCCCTTGCCCGCACCGAGAGCATCGGCGCACATTACCGCGAGAGCTGATAAGGAGAAAACATGAACTATATAGGACTTGATAAGCTTATACTTGACGCCCTTGCCGAGGACCTGGGCACCGGCGATATAACCACTGAGAGCTGTATACCGGAGTCCGCCGTCTCCGAGGGCCGCTTCCGGGCCAAGATGGACGGCGTGTTTTGCGGTATGGCGGTGCTGGAGCGCGTATTCAAGCTCGTGGACGGGCGCGTCGTCGTCACTCCCATGGTCTCCGACGGGGACGAGGTGAAAAAGGGCCAGGACTTGGCCTTTATCTCCGGCCCCTCCCGGAGCGTCCTTTCCGGCGAGCGTGTGGCATTGAACCTTATCCAGCACATGTCCGGCGTGGCCACCGCCACGAGAAAGGCTGTAAAGAGCGTTGAGGGCACCGGCGCCGTTATTGTGGATACCAGAAAAATGACCCCGGGGCTCCGGGTATTGGAAAAATACGCCGTCAAGGCCGGCGGCGGCAGGAATCACCGCTTCAACCTGGCCGACGGGGTGCTCATAAAGGACAACCACATCGTGGCCGCCGGCGGTATCGTGAATGCCGTGGAGGCCGTCCGCCGCAACGCCCCCCATACCCTGAAAATCGAGGTGGAGGCCGAGACCGTGGACGAGGTCTGCGAGTGCCTTGAGGCCGGAGCGGACATAATAATGCTGGACAACATGTCCATCGACGACATGCGCACCTGCGTGGACCTCATAAACCACCGGGCCATGACCGAGGCCAGCGGCAACATGGGCGAGCGCGATCTTCGCGCGGTCGCCGAGACCGGCGTTGATATAATATCCATCGGCGCCCTCACCCACTCCGTCACGGCACTGGATATAAGCCTTAAATTCACAAAATGACGTGAAAGCGGCGTAAATTTCGGTTTGCGCCGCCTTTTTGTGTGAACAATAGCCCGATAATTATTTGGAGGTATTTTAAATGGACATTTATGTAAATATAAGCGCCCCACGGGACGGCGACGGCACTGAAAAGCGGCCCTACCGGAGCATAAACGACGCCGCGAAGGTCGCCCGGCCCGGGGACACCGTACTTGTAGCCCCCGGCGTGTACCGTGAATGCGTCGTTCCCCAAAACGCCGGGACAGCCGAAGCCCCAATAGTTTACCGCAGTGTGGAGCCCCTTGGCGCTGTGATAACCGGCGGCGAGCGAGTGACCTCCTGGGAAAAATACAAGGGCGATGTTTGGGTATGCCGGGTGAAAAACTCCCTCTTTGGCGGTTATAACCCCTACA
>CANQUO010000157.1 GCA_947627085.1 uncultured Oscillospiraceae bacterium | reverse complement strand
CAGCCTCCGCCCCGGCCTGGGCCACCGTGTCGGATTCATATAATTTCACGTTGGAAAAATCCGCCCCGAAGGAGCTCTCCATCTTCTCCCTTATCCCCTCGGGCAGGTCCACCCGCGAGCCCATCTGCTCCGTCGTGGGCTGAGCCCCGGCGGCAAGCTCGCTTATCTGTGGTCCTCCCGCCGGATGGGCGTTTTTGGCGGCTCTCCCGGTGTTCTTTCTTTGCGCGTAGGTGTATGACATGGCGCACTTTCATATATTCAAGATGCCCGGCGCTGATTTTCCTCGCCCTCACTTGATGCCACGCTTTTTCCACTCTTTTTGAAGCTGATGTACGCTGCTGAAGCCCTCCAGCATGCTCTGGTCGTAGGCCGACAGGATATCCGACGGGTGGTCCTCTTGATACCGCCGGCTCGCCTCCTCGTTGGAGTATATCCTGTCTCCTCCTCCGCCGCCTCCCAGCGTAAGTCCCAGTCCGTCGTCCTCTCTCAGATGCTTTGCGGTAGTGCCCTCCAACAGATCACCCACGGGCCACCTGTTCCTGTACGCTTCTTTGAATTCCCTGTTGCTGTCCGTGACCATATTGAAAAATGTCTCCGGCCCGGCGGCCCCCCTCAAGCCCTTGGCGTCCTGCTGTCTGGCCTTGGCGTCCCTGATCATCCCCGTCAGGTCCCCGCCCTTGCCGAACTCCACCTGCCTGTTCTCCGTGGCCTTCGCTATGTCCTTGTCGACCTTTATGGCCTGCATGGGCCCCGTGGCGGAGACGGCGGAGCTCGCCCCGATGGGGCTCACGGGCCCTTGATACACGCTCTGGCCCTGAGCGGCCATCATGCCCTGCCTGTCGGCCTGGGCCTCTAAACGCGAATCGTTTAAAAATCCCTGTCCCGCGCTCTCGCCCCTGGTCTGGCTCACCACGTGTGAAAGCTCGTGTCCCAGCGCCGCCTGTCCCGCCGTGCTTGTGAGGTCCAGTTTACCCGGCGCGAAGGCTATATTGCTCCCCTGAGTTATGGCCTGAGCCCCGGCCTGGGCCACGGTCTCGGATTCGTAGAGCCTCACATTGGAGAAGTCCGCCCCGAAGGAACTCTCCATCTTCTCCCTTATCTCCCCCGGCAGGTCCACCCGGTGCCCCATCTGGGCCTCGGTGGGCGCCGCGCCGGCGGCCAGCTGACGGATCGTCGGCCCGCCCGGGGCCCTGCTCTCCGTCTCCCGGACGGCTTGCCGGTCTGTCGCGTTTTTCCTTGCGTACGTCCTCATCGCGTCGTCACTCCCGCCGTTTCCCGGCTCACAGCGATTTCTCCAAATACTTATAGATCGTCAATATTTATAAAGCCATCTTCGTCTGGCTCTATATCTAAATCTATATATCCGTCTTCACTCTTTTCACTTGCTTCCAATTCCTCAAGCGTCATCGGCGTCAGGCTTTCGGTGAGAAGGCCCAGCATCGCGTCCGCCTCATTCTTTGCCGTCTCCGACGTGGCTTCGCCCGCTCCGTTGACCATCAGCGCGCTCTGAAGTACTTTCCCCTTATTTGTAAGCTCCCTGTTGCTGTCGCCACGCTGGCGATCCTCTCCCACCATGTTCGCTATCATACCGGTATTCAGGTTCTGCATGAGCATGGCGCTCTGTTGCGCCGGCGTAAACACATTGCCGGCATGGCCCGTGAAAGCGGTACCGGCGTAGGCTCCGATCATGCTCATAAAGCCCTCGTCGCCTTCCATTCTCTCTCGCACCGCCTTAACGTTACTCGCCGCGTCCGCCGCGTTTGCTGAGAGAGCATCTGTCATAAGATGCCTGTGTTGGCCGTTTTCGTCTTTGCCTCCTTGGAGCTTCCTGTAAGCGATGGCGTTCAGGAGCTGCTGGTAACCGGTGTGGCTGCTGCGGAAACCGGCGGTCGACATCTCGGCCCAGTTTTCGGTGCGCTTTTCCTCCATCGCCGCGTTTGCTGCCTTTCCGGCCTCTATGCCGACCTTGGACATAAAGACATCGTCAAAGATCTCGCTGTCGGCTATGTCCGCGTCGTCTCCGGTTTGGAGGCGTTGCGCCAACGTCTGCGCGCCGAGGTCGCTCAGTCCCCTTGTGACATACTGGGGCGTCATATCCGTGCGCTTCTGCGGCGCGGGTGCGGCTTCGGGCGCGGCTTCGGGCTTGGCGTCCTTCTTGGGTTTTTTCGCCTGCATGGGCCCTGTGGCGGAGACGGCGGTACTCGCCCCGATGGGGCTCACGGGCCCTGAGTACACGCTCTGGCCCTGGGCCGCCAGCATCCCCTGACGGTCCGCCTGAGCCTCTAAACGCGAATCGTTTAAAAATCCCTGTCCCGTACTCTCGCCGCGGGCCTGGCTCACCACGTGGGAGAGCTCGTGCCCCAGTAGCGCCTGACCGTCGGTGCTGGCAAGGTCCAGCTTACCCGGCGCGAAGGCTATATCGCTCCCCCGGGTCACCGCCTGGGCTCCCGCGTCGGCAACGGTGTCGGATTCATACAATTTCACTTTGGAGAAGTCCGCCCCGAAGGAGTTTTCCATCTTCTCCCTTATCCCCCCAGGCAGGTCCACCTGACGCCCCATCTGTGGCGGCGTGGGCGCGGCTCCGGCGGCCAGCGCCGCAAGCTCCGGCCCCGCGGTCCGCTCCTGCGGTTTCCGGCTCGTTTCCCGCTCCGCGGTCCTGCGCGTAGCGTATGTCTGAATCATGCCATCTCCTCCTTTTTTATCGAAACGCCCTTATGTATTGTCGCAGCTACAATATCCTAAAGCCTTAGCCATATGGCTCCTCATGTCACGGTCCGGGCTCCGGGCCGATCATTTTCGTTTGTTTTTCCCGTTCGCCTTTCTCTTCTCCCGGAGCTCATCTATCTTCCGTTTCATCTTGATCTCCTCCATGCTGTCCTTCGCGTCATAATACCGGGCGGTGGTGTTCCTTAGCATTTCGGCGTCCCCCATCGCCTCCTCAAACCGCTTTTGCCTTCGCTGGAACCTGGGCAATACCTTCCCGCCGGGCTTCAGGTACTTCAAAAGCTCCTTCTGGTCGTTGTCCTGGGCGTATTGTATGACCTTGTTTATCCCCTCGCCCAGCATTTTATATCTGAGCATTTTCGCGTGGGCGTTCATGACCGTGATGTCGTCCTCGCTGTAAAGGGACTTGTAGTCCAGATCGTTTATCATCTTCATGTCGTCTCTCAGGTGCTTTGCCATAGCGGCGGGGTCCTGACGTCCCTCTACAAAGGCGTCGCCTATCCCCCCGCCTCCCTCACGGAAGGGCAGTGCCGCGGCCAGATATTCGTCATACACACTGCGGCCGCTCAGCGACTCATTTTCGCCCCTGCCGACCCGCTTCTTTTCCGCTTCCAGCGCCTTTTGGTTGTCATCCATGATGTACAACTGGTCTTTAAGGACGTTCTTCGCGAAATATTTGGATATTTCCCTCTGATCCTCCTTCTGTTTATCCTTATCCTCTATCTCCCGGAATTCCTTCTCCAGCTCCTCCTGCTTTTTCTTTTCCTCCGGCGTAGGCTCCCGTGTAAACTCCTGAGTAAGCTCCTGTTCCTCCGGCGCGGGGGACTCCTGTCCGGACCTGCTGTGGCGCTTTCTCCTTCCGGAGTGCTCATTGGTATGCCCGCCCTCGCCGGAGTGGCTGTGGCGTTTCCTTCCTGAGTGCTTCCTCTCCCCGCTCGCCTCTCCGTTCCCGGCGGTCCCCGTCTGGGTGTCTGCCGGCTTGACCGCCGGTACCGCCGCCGGCTTTACAACCGGCTCCTCGGCGGGCTTCGTGGCCGCCAGGGGTTGCGCCTCGACTGTCGGTGCCGGTGCCGCCGGTTTCGGGGCGGGCGCCGGTGCCGGAGCAGGCGCCGCCGGTTTTGGGGCGGGCGCCGGTGCCGGAGTGGGCGCCGCCGGTTTCGGGGCGGGTGCCGGCGCCGGAGTGGGCGCCGCCGGTTTCGGGGCGGGTGCCGGTGGGTTCGGCGCGGGCGCCGGTGTCTGCTCCGGCGTGGGAGCTCCCGTACTGGCTATGCTCCGCATTATTTCGCGCCCCTGGGCCATCTCGTCGAAAAGCGACTGCATCCAGTATACCTCGCTGTCCTCGTCCACCACGCGTTTGCCGTCTACCGTTTTCATGGCCGGACTGCTCAGGAGGTTTCCAACGCCCAAACGGAAGCCCTTCATCTCATAGTCGCCGCTTTTTGGCTTTGTTTTGAAATCGCCCCTGGCTTTCCTCTTTCTCAGCTTCGCGGCGGTGTCGAGGATTTCCTTTCTCCTTTCAGGCCGTCCGGCCTCCTTTCCCAGCATCCGCCAGGTGTTTTTGGACTTCACCGCGTCGCTGTCGGTTTTCCTCACTATTCTAAGCGGCTCCTCGCCGGCAAACTCCGAAACGTCCGTGCCGTCCTTTGTCCTCGGTGTCTTGTCCTTCTGGGCCTGTATGGGCCCCGAGGCGCCGGCGGCGGAGCTCGTTCCGACGGGACTGACGGGCCCTGAATATACGCTCTCGCCCCGGGCCGCCATCATCCCCTGTCTGTCCGCCTGTGCCTCCAGACGCGGGTCGTTCAAAAAACCGCTCCCCGCGCTCTCGCCTCTGGCCTGGCTTACAACGTGAGAAAGCTCGTGGCCCAAAAGCGCCTGACCGGCGGTACTGGCAAAGTCCAGCTTACCCGGCGCGAAGGCAATATTGCTCCCCTGAGCCACCGCGTTGGCCCCCGCTTGGG
>CANQUO010000156.1 GCA_947627085.1 uncultured Oscillospiraceae bacterium | reverse complement strand
CGCAGTGTTCATAGGTTGGCACGTCGCGGCTTTTTTCGCTGCTGCCGGCTCCCGGGGCGAGGTAGTCGTCAAGCTCGTCGCTGCCGCGCAATACCGCCCCGGCCTCAAGATGGAGCTCCAGGTCCGAGCGGAGGGTCAGCCGCCCGCTCCTGTACACATGCCCGCCGGGGAACACCACCCGCCCGCCGCCGGCGACGGCGTCTATGGCGGCCTGAATGGCGGCGGTGTCGACGGTCACTCCGTCCCCCGCCGCGCCAAAGTCCAGAACGTTTATTTCCATGGGCCCCTCCGTAAAATATGATAAATGGAGTATATCACAACATATGACACTTGACAACAAAAACATTGCATCTTTTTTTAAAAATTAGCTGTTTAAAGGTTTACAGTAACTTGAGCGTGTAAAAAAACAGGGGCAAAATTTGTCTGATTTGCACAAAGATGAAGGAATAAATGCAGTTGAAAAGCTTTAAATGCAATGTTTAATTTGCAAAAAAGACATAAAATGCGTAGATTACCATTTGTGAAAGAGCTATAATTAATAATGTCCGGAAGGTCAAGTTCCGTGCAGATTAACTAAAATCAGGAGGAATAGCGAGAAATGAAAAAGACATTGGCTCTTATTTTGGCTCTTGTGCTGGCCCTCTCCCTTGTGGCCTGCGCAAAGCCGGGCGGAAACCCCACGAATCCCCCCGAGACGAAACCATCCGATAACACCGAGCCCGAGGGGACCAAGCCCGACGGTACCGAGGCTACCGATCCCCCGAAGGTCGAGGGCTTTACCGAGGCCCCCTCCATCACGGCCCTTGGAACCTACGGCAATGTGGAGGACCGTCTGCCCGTTAAGGACGACGTGTTTGTCGAGAACGCCAGCTACCTTAAGATAGGCACCTACGGCGGCGAGCTCCACCGCTCCGCCAACACCGGCTCCTGGTACGCCGGCAAGCCCATCGAGGAGGGCCTGTTCCGCTTCAAAGCCGACGGCACCGTTGAGCCCAACGTGGCCAAGAGCTGGGAGATAAACGAGGATTCCACCGTCTACACCATCCACCTTCGCGAAGGGATGAGGTGGTCCGACGGCGAGCCCTTCACCGCCGAGGACTGCGTGTGGTTCTATAACGAGGTGTGCCTCAACAAGATCGACTCCAAGGGCGTCCGCAGCTGCCACAAGGACGCCAACGGCGACCCCGCCAAGGTGGAGAAGGTGGACGATTACACCTTCACCGTGACCTTCGGCACCCCCAAGTACGACTTCATCGAGATGATGGAGGTGGACCTCAAGTGGCACTGGGCCGCCAAGCATGTCTTTGAGGACATGGTCAGCTACATAATCGAGGCCAACAGCACCGACGACACCGCCAAGAAGGACGAGGCCAGCGCCAAGGCCCTTGCCGAGGCAAAGAAGATATGCGGCGTTGAATTCGCCGACACCGCCTCCGCCGGCAAGGAGCTCCTCTATTACTTCTGGAACTATCCCGGAGTCCCCACCCTGAACCCCTACGTCCTCTCCACCGAGGCCGGCAAGAACGACATAAACGGCGAGTACTATGAATTCGTCCGCAACCCCTACTACTGGAAGGTGGACGCCGCCGGCCAGCAGCTGCCCTACATCGACAAGATAGCCTACACCAAGATTCAGAACGCCGACCAGGCCTTGATGCTCCTTCTTGACGGTCAGGAGGACTTCCAGACCATCGCCATCGACTCCGTGGCCACCATTCAGGAGAGCGCCAACGTTAAGATAAACATCTACGAGTGGGCCTCCACCACCTGGGGCGACGCCAACAACCAGCTCCACTTCAACCTTGCCATCGCCGATCCCAACCTCAACGCCCTCTTCAATAACCCCGACTTCCGTCAGGCCGTGTCCATATGCGTCGACCGCGACGAGTACGCCCGCATCTACTCCAACGGCTGGCAGGAGGGCGGCCAGGCCGCTCCCCAGAAGGGCACCATGGGCTACTCCGAGGAGTGGGCCAAGCAGTGGACCGAGTACGACGTGGCCAAGGCCAAGACCCTCCTTGAGGGCTGTGGCCTCAAGATGGGCGCCGACGGGTACTATGACTTCGCCGACGGAACCGACTTCGTGCTCAACATCGTCTCCGTGGCCGACATGGGCGCCGCCGACAACTACGCCATACTCAAGCCCTACTACGACGCGGCGGGCATAAAGACCACCTTCCGCGACTATGACCGCAGTAACATCGACGCCATGACCACCGCCAACGAGGTGGAGTGCACCCTCTATCCCGTGACGCCCATCGGCGACATCTCCATAGTCCTGAAGCCCAACTCCATGGTCCCCGGCGCCGCCACCAACGTGGTCTGGTACGGCACCATGACAAAGGACACCGCCACCGGCGACCTCAAGACCCTCATCGAGCTTAAGGAGAAGCTTGACGTCACCGCCGATCCCGACGAGCGCGCCGCCATCGCCCAGCAGATGCTGGAGCTCCACCAGAAGAACCAGTGGACCATCTCCTACGTGGAGGCCGCCCCGGCCGTCCACGCGGTGAACGCCCGCATCCAGAACTTCCCCGAGGAAGGCGTGTGGTCCGATATCTACCGTGACATCGGCCTTGCCCACTGCCAGTGCTGGTATATCCAGGAGTGATTCCCAACGCCTTAATATTATAGCTTTCAGCCGTTACGCGGGAGGCAATTCTTTGAAAAAAGAGCTGCCTCCCGCGCTTGCGAAAAAGGAAAGAGGGAAAGGATAAAAATATGCTCAGGTACATAGGCAAGAGACTTCTTCTCTTCATACCGACGATACTGATCATATCCTTTGTGATCTTCTTCGTCATCCAGCTCCCGCCCGGCGACTATGTCACCTCCTACGTGGCGTCCCTGTCGGCCCAGGGCGAGGTATTCACGCCGGAGGACATCGCGTATCTGCGCGACAGCTTCGGCCTTGACGATCCCTGGTACGTCCAGTATTTCAACTGGATAAAGGGGATAATCACCGAGGGCGATTTCGGCTACTCCTTCAACTACGGCCGGAGCGTTTGGAGCGTCATAATGGACCGGCTGTACCTCACCATGGGGGTGTCCTTCGTCATCCTCATTTTCCAGTACGCCGTATCGCTGCCCGTGGGCATATACTGCGCAAACCACCAGTATTCCGCCGGGGACTATATCTGGTCCTTTATCGGATTTTTGGGGACGGCCACGCCGAACTTCCTGCTGGCGATACTGGTCATGTTCTGGGTCTATAAGGCCACGGGCCAGGTGTATCTGGGACTTTTCAGCACGGAGATGCTGCAAAACGGCATGAGCTGGAAATACGTCCCGGAATTTCTGGGCCGGTGCCTCATACCGCTTTTCGTTATAGGCACCTCGGGCACCTGCAGTATAATCCGTACCGTCCGCGCCCAGATGCTTGACGAGCAGGCCAAGCAGTACACCCTCACCGCCCGGGCCAAGGGCTGCAGTGAGGCCACCATAACCTACAAATACGCCCTGCGCTCCGCCCTGAACCCAGTGGTGTCCGGCATGGCCGGCTCCCTCAACACCATCTTCTCCGGCTCCACGGTCTCGGCGATAGTCATGAACCTGCAGATTCAGGGACCTGTCCTTCTGGCGGCGCTCCGATCCCAGGACATGTACCTGGCGGGCACCATCGTCATGATCCAGGCGGTGCTTGTCGTAACGGGCATGCTCCTGAGCGACATCGCCCTGGCGTGGCTCGATCCGCGCATCAGATTTTCGGAAAGGGGCTGAGGGTATGGCGTTATTCAAAAAGAAAAAGTCAAAGGAGCTTGACGAGTCCTATTATCTCGCGTCACAGTGGACGCTCATGTGGCGCAAGCTCAAAAAGCACAAGCTTGCCCGCGTAAGTCTTGCCGTACTTTTGGTGCTGTATCTCGGCGCGCTCTTTGCCGACTTCATCGCGCCATACGGACTTGAGGAATTTTCCGCCCTCTACAAGGACACCGCCCCCACCACCGTGTACTGGCGCAACGAGGACGGGAGCTTTTCAAAGCCCTACGTATTCAAGCTGGAAAAATACAATAACCGGGAGACATGGACCGTTGAGGTCCGTGAGGACCAGACGGAGAAATATTACCTCAAATTCTTCGTCCCCGGCTCGGAATATAAATTCCTGTGGATATTCCCGACGAACCTGCACCTCTATGGACTGGTGAACGAGGCCGGAGAGGTGACGAAGGACGCCAGGATAAATCTCTTCGGCGCCGACAGCGCCGGGCGCGACATATTCTCCCGGGTGCTATTCGGGGCCAGGGTCTCGCTGACCATCCCATTCGTCTCCGCCGCCATAAGCTTCGTTTTGGGCATACTCCTCGGCGGCGTGGCGGGATATTTCGGCGGGCTAGTCGACGCCACCATCCAGCGAATTATCGAGGTCCTGTCCGCCATACCCCAGATACCGCTGTGGCTGGCCCTCTCCGCCGCCATCCCGCCGGATATCTCCGTGTCGGCCATGTATCTCTATATAACCATAATCCTGTCCTTCATCGGCTGGACCGGCCTTGCCAGAGTCGTGCGCGGTAAATTCATATCCCTTCGGCGCGAGGACTTCGTCATGGCCGCGCGCCTTGCGGGGGTCAGCGACTTCAAGATCATCGTAAAGCACCTGGTCCCGGGCTTTTTAAGCTACCTCATCGTCAGCCTCACCCTGGGCATCCCCGGTTCCATTTTGGGCGAGACGAGCATGAGCTATTTGGGGCTCGGCATGAAGTCCCCCGCCACCTCCTGGGGC
>CANQUO010000155.1 GCA_947627085.1 uncultured Oscillospiraceae bacterium | reverse complement strand
TAGATGCGGGAGGGGGTGGAGGTGGAGCCCATGGAGCCGGCGTGACGGTGAACGGGGCCGCCGCCGTGGCTGGTGGGTGTCCGCTGGGCGTTGAAACGCTTGATGGCGCCCTGATAGCCCTTACCTTTGCTGATACCGGTGATATCCACCTGGTCGCCCTTTTGGAACATGTCGGCCTTTATCTCGTCGCCGACCTCGAACTTGGAGCAGTCGGCCAGCCTGAACTCCTTCAGGTGGCGCTTCAGCTCCGTCCCGGCCTTCTTGAGATGCCCGACCTCGGGCTTGGTGAGCTTCTTCTCGGCGACGTCCTCGAAGCCGAGCTGGATGGCGTCGTAGCCGTCCTTATCGACGGTCTTGACCTGGGTCACGACGCAGGGACCGGCCTCGATAACGGTGACGGGAACGGCTTTTCCGGCTTCATCGAAGATCTGGCTCATGCCGACCTTTTTGCCGATGATGACCTTTGTCATTTCCATTGCTGATCTATTCCTTCCTTTTAAGGTTATTGGTCGACGGCCTGGGCCTTTAGCAACCTTAAGCCCTTCCGCCGACTTGACCCCGTGCGCTTAACGCAAGTCGCGCACGATGGGTGTTAACAAAATCGTGCCTTGGCACTTCAATTTTGGCTCCCCCTTGGGGGAGCTCAGCCTGTCGAAAAAGGCCTGCGGCCTTTTCCGACAAAGGGGAACGTGCAGGGAAACTCCGCGTGAATTTTGTGAAATTCACGCGCAATTTCCCTGCTGTCGCCCTGCGCGCGCCCCAAGGGGGCACACTTGGGCGACAAAAGGGATTTTTTCTGACGCACATGTCGTCAGAAAAAATATTGAAATTGAGTTTCTTGACAATCTGGGCTCCCCCTTGGGGGGAGCTGTCACGGCTCTTGAGCCGTGACTGAAGGGGCGTCCCGTTTTTTCGTGAGACGAGGCGCGGCGGCGCGGACAGTACTTTGTGTACGGCAAGCCGCCGCAACGAAGTATCACGGAAAAATCAGAGCTTTATTTCTATCTCCACACCGGCGGGGAGCTCAAGCGCCATAAGGGCCTCCACGGTTTTCTGGGTGGGAGCGATGATGTCGATGAGACGCTTGTGGGTGCGGCGCTCGAACTGCTCACGGGAGTCCTTATATTTGTGGACGGCGCGCAGGATGGTCACGACCTCCTTCTTGGTGGGCAGGGGGATGGGGCCGGAGACCTTGGCGTCGGTCCGTTTCGCGGTCTCGACTATCTTCTCGGCCGTCTGGTCGATGAGCTGGTGGTCATAAGCCTTCAGTCTGATGCGGATGGTTTTCTTAGCGGGTGCCATTTTTCTTTCCTCCAAAATCGTACATTAAATAGTACGGTGAAAAATTTTCCGTCCACATATCCGTGCGTATCACTCCCGTTCAGAAATAAAGCCGGACATGGTCCGGCCGCATCCTGTCCAGGCGATATACCCATTGATCGCCATGTTTCAGAAATATCTTTCAGCCGCCCGATTGCGTCGTCGCTTAAGTCGCGTTATTCGCCGTTCGGCAGACGCTTTCGCGCCAGCCTCGCGGCTCACACGCTGACTTCGCTCCTCCTTTCCCTCCATGACGCTTACGTCATGTCGGGTTAGGAAAGGGTTCCAGCAACGACCGGACATACTCCCCGGAAGTTACCGCCCTTCGGCGCAATCTCCCGGATCATCGCAGTGCGCTCTGGGACATACCTTCTCCGCAGGCGCTTTGATAGAATACCAAATCTGTCACCCAATGTCAAGAGAAATTTTAAAAAATTTCTTAAATTTCTCCGTGATTTCAGAAAAACCCTCAAAAAGCCAAAAATCCCCGATAAAAAGCCGCCCGAAGGCGGCTTTTTTATTCCTCGACTATGGGATAGCTCACCGTGTCCGTATAATGCCACCACTCGGCGGTGTAGGGCTTGAAGCCGTGGGAGGTCATTAGCTTTTCGAGGAGCTCGGCGTTGGCGGCGGCGGTCTCGGCGACGTCGGAGTAGTCCCGGTCGGCTCTGGAGGTGAAGTCGTCAAAGCCCGTTGGCATCTCGATGTCCTCGCCGTCCAGTGTCACAAGGGTAATATCCACCGTATTGCCACGGCTGTGAGTCGACCCGCTGTGGTTGGGGTTGGCCACGTACCTGGAGTCCGGGCATATCTCCCAGAGCTTGAACTGGGCCGATGTGGGGCGGCAGGCGTCCCATATCTTAAGCGAAAGGCCCATCTCTCTCAGCTCCGCCTGGACCTCCATGAGCTTTTTCACCGTGCCGTACCTGAGCCTGGCCTCGGTGAAGTCATATATAACCTGACCGGTGAAGTTGTCATCCGTGGCGTATTTCAGGTCCACGTATATATCCGGGATGTAGTCCGACACGTTCACCAGGTCCCCGTCCTCCGGCTCCGGGAGCTCCCCGGTGGGCTCGGTAGGCGGTTCCGTGGCCGGTTCCGTCGGCGCGGCCGTGGGCTCAGTCGTAGGTTCAGTGGGCGGGTCCGTCGGCTCCGTCGTGGGCTCAGTAGCCGGGTCCGTGGGGCCCTGCGCCACCGGGGTACCGCCCTCGGGTCCTATGCACACGGCGGGCGAATCATCAGGTCCCGACACGTCCCGGGGCTCCAGGCCGTAGGGCGCGGCGCCCGTGCTGTCGCCGGGGCCCGCCTCGGGCCTGTGGAGCATCTTCGGTACAAAGGCCACGGCCAGCACCGCCGCGGCGGCGAGGGACGCCGTCACGCCTATGTACCGGCGGCGTCTCGCGCGTTTTTGGGCGCCGAGCTTCCTCACCCCGGCCATAACTCCGGGCAGAAGCTCCGCCGGGGGCTCCGCCCTCTCGGAAAGGGCCTCCCGGGCGCCGCTCATGGCGGTGAATATATCCCAATACTCCGGGTCGGACGCCAGGAGACCGGCAAGCTCCGCTTCGCCATCGCTGTCAAGCTCGCCGTCAAGTCTGGCGCTGATGAGCTCATAAAGCCGCTCTTTTTCAGTCACTCCCGCGTCCCTCCCTTCCGTTTACTGGACTGATTGTTAGACTGTGCGCGGAAAGTAAAAGTTCCGCTGTTTTTCAAATTTTCAGCAAGCGCCGCCCGGGCCCGGGCTATCCGGGACTTCACCGTCCCCTCCTCCAGTCCCAATGCCCGGGATATCTCCGCGTAGCTCATGTTCCGGTACTCCCGCATCATGAGTATTATCCGCTTGTCCGGGTCCAGCTCATTGAGCGCCCTGCGGACGCTCTCCAGCTCCTCCCGGCGCTCGATAAGCTCGTCTGGCCCCGGGCCGGGGTCCGGGGTCTCCAGCTCCGCGCCCTCCTCATCCGTGGGCATCCGGGTCACCTGACCGCGGCGGCTCTTCTTTATAAGGTCCATGCAGGCGTTGTAGGTGAGCCTGTACAGCCACACGGACACCCGGCTGTCGCCCCGGAAGGATTTTAGATTCTGGTACGCCTTCAAGAACGCGTCCTGAGAGGCGTCCAAGGCGTCCTCGGCGTTGCCAGTGAGCTTCAATGCCAGGTTATAAACGTGCTTCTGGTTTTCCCGCACCAGCCTTTCAAAGGCCCCGTTGTCGCCGTGGGCGGCGGCGCGGACTATTTTTTGTTCCTCCTCGGCGGTCACCCTCCGCGCCCCCTCTCCTCGTCCTTCAAAAAGTCAAGTATGTCCCTTGATACATTATATATATCCTCAAGGGTCGTCACATTCATGATCTGCCCCTTGAAAAAAGCCGCCCTGGGCATACCCTTCAGGTACCAGGCAAAGTGCTTCCTGGCCTCAAGGCACGCGGTCCGCTCGCCTAAAATTTCCGCGCTGCGCTCAAACTGCTTGACGGCGGTCCTCACCCTCTCGGAATATGGCGGCGCCGGAAGCTCCCGGCCCTCCAGGGCGGCGCGGCACTCGTCGAATATCCATGGGTAGCCCATGGCCCCACGGCCTATCATTACGGCGTCCGCGCCGGTGCTTTTCAGCATGGCCGCCGCGTCAGGCCCGGAAAAGACGTCGCCGTTGGCGATGACCGGTATGGACACCGCCTCCTTCACCGCCCCTATTATTTCCCTGTCGGCGCGGCCTGAATACATCTGCGACCTCGTGCGGCCGTGGACGGCTATGGCGGAGGCCCCGGCCTCCTCGCACATTTTTCCGAATTCCACCGCGTTAACGCAGGAGGAGTCAAAGCCCTTGCGGAATTTCACCGTCACGGGCCTGTCGGAGCTTTTCCTGACCGCCTCGATTATCCTGGCCGCCAGCTCCGGCTTTCGCATGAGCGCCGAGCCGTCCCCGGCCCTCACCACCTTGCCCACGGGACAGCCCATGTTTATGTCGATAAAATCGCATTTTGATATCTCGCACGCTTTCGCCGCCGCCTCGCCCATGCACGCGGGATCGGAACCGAAAAGCTGTACCGCCGCGGGGTGCTCCGTCTCCCCCAGCTCCATTATGAGCCGGGTCTTTTTGTCCTGATACACAAGGGCCTTGGAGCTCACCATCTCCGTATATGTGAGCCCCGCCCCCAGCGAGCGGCAGACCTCCCGGAAGGCAAGGTCCGTGACTCCCGCCATGGGCGCCAGCACGAGCTTTGATTTTACCTCAACACCGCCGATATCCACGTCCCCGCCTCCTCTCGTTCCATTCGCAAGGGATATTTTACGCAATTTTCACCCGTATGTCAACAAAAACGCCCCGGCGAATAATGACCCGCGCCCCGTCAAGAGGACAGAGAAAAGATTAAAATAAAGTTTACAGATCAGACAGCGCCTAGGTTGCCGTC
>CANQUO010000154.1 GCA_947627085.1 uncultured Oscillospiraceae bacterium | reverse complement strand
CCGCACGTGCGTAATGCACACTAGAACCTGAATCTAGCGAGTCTGCCAATTCCACCACTCGCGCGTGCTTAAGTATAATACACCAGCAACGCGCAAGTGTCAAGTGTTTTTTTCAAATTCCCAGAAGTACTCTTGCCACCTGGAAATAAATGAGAAGGCTCAGGGCGTCTACGATGGTGGTTATGAAGGGGCTGGCCATCACGGCGGGGTCGAAGCCAAGCTTCTTTGCCAAAAGCGGTAGCGTACAGCCCACTATCTTGGCGCAGATTATTGTGAAAGCCAAAGTGAGGCAGACCACCAGATTTACCGTGACGGTGATGCTCCGGTTGCCCATGATGAGCACGTCCACAAGCTCGATCTTGGCAAAGCTCACCACCGCCAGGGATATGGCGCACAGCACCGCTACCCTGAGCTCCTTCCATATGACCCTGAAAAAGTCCGAAAACTCAAGGTCCCCCAGGGACAGGGCGCGTATCACGGTGACGGAGGCCTGGGAGCCGGTGTTGCCGCCGGTGTCCATGAGCATGGGTATGAAGGCCGTCAGGGCCACCCACTTTGCCAGCGCCCCCTCGAAGGAGCTTATGATCATCCCCGTAAATGTGGCCGAGACCATGAGCAGCATGAGCCAGGGTATACGGGACTTCCATATCTCAAAGGGCGTGAGCTTTAAGTACGGCTTGTCCGTGGGGGTGATGGCGGCCATCTTCTCGATATCCTCGGTGGCCTCCTCCTCCATGACGTCGATGGCGTCGTCAACGGTGACGATGCCCACGAGCCGCGGCTCCTTATCCACCACCGGCAGGGCCGACATGTCATACTTGGAGAGGGTGTTTGCCACCTCCTCCTGGTCGTCGGTGGTGGTCACGGATATGGTGTCCGTGCCCATTATGTCGGTTATCAGCGTCTCGTCCTCCGCCAAAAGCAGGCTCTTGAGGGTGACGTAGCCGATGAGCTTGCGGCTCGTGTCGGTGACATAACAGGTGTATATGGTCTCCTTATCCACCGCGCCGCGGCGGATGCGCTTTATGGCGTCCTCGGCGGTCATATTCGGCCGCAGTGACACATACTCCGTGGTCATAATGGACCCGGCGGAGTCCTCGGGGTAATTCAAAAGCTCGTTTATTGTGCGGCGCATCTCGGGGTCCGCAGACTTGAGGATGCGCTTTACCACGTTGGCCGGCATCTCCTCGATGAGGTCCACCGCGTCGTCCATGTAGAGCTCGTCCACGACCTCCTTGAGCTCCGCATCGGAGAAGCCCCGAATGAGAAGCTCCTGCTCGTCCGAATCCATCTCGATAAAGGTGTCAGCCGCAAGCTCCTTTGGAAGTAATCGGAACATCAGCGGCAGACGGTTCTCCCCCAGCTCCCCCAGCACAATGGCTATGTCCATGGGCCGCATGGTCATAAAGATATCCCGGAGGGTGGAGTATTTTTTGCTCTCGATAAGCGCCTCTATGGTAGAGGCCAGAATCTCGGTGTTTACTTCCGCCATTTACCTTGCCCCCTTTTATTTTTAAGGTCACGCAAGGCACAGCGACAGCTCATAAGGTGACGCGGCATGGTCTGCCGGTCACGATACGTTCTCGTCCAGCTGTGCCGCCTGTACTGCCAGCGTCCATGCTCTCACCTCACAATTTCTGAATTGGCTGAAATATTTTGTCCGCCTTCGTTTTAATTTACACCATTTTTACCCGAACGTCAAGCAAAACTCCCGCTTTTGACGGGAGTTTTAGATTGTCGACAAAGGCCGATGGCCTTTGCCGACAAGGGAGAACCTGCGGAAAAATTTGCGAAAAGGTCTGCGGACCTATCTACAAATTCTTCCTGCCGTCACGCCGCGCGCGCCGCAAGCGGCACTGCGACTCGCCAAGAGCCGCCCTTCGGGCGGTTGCTCGCTTGCATGGCACCTGCGGGCGCTCAACTTGCGTGACAAAAGGTATTTTTTGCAAGGCGCATGTCCTTGCGAAAAATATTTGATTTGGGGTTCGTTTAACCGGGATTTGTCAACAGTTTGAAATAACCGCTTTTGACGGGAGTTTTTCCTGAATATTCAATTATCCGCTCTGTACATGTTGCCCTGCCCGTCACTTTTTCCTGCCCCGGTGCCTTGGCCTTGAGCGGCGGGGGGCGCGGCGGCATGGGAAGGGCTCGCATTTTTTGGCCTCGATGAGCTTTCTTGTGTTCTCCGCCGACGCCGTCAGGGTGTCGTTATATGTCCAGTACCGCCCGTCGGGCTGGCGCAGAAGCTGGAGACGTCTTATAAACTGCCCGTGCTCCCGGCAGGAAAACTGGCTGTAATATGTACCGTTCCCGGCGGTGTACCACTCCTGGACTCTTGTAAGCTCCCGGCATTTGGGGCATATGGCCCTGCGGGAGCCCAAATTGTTGAGGGCCAGGTCCCGTGTCTCAAAGGGTCCAAGGCGGGTCTGGGTCTTTTTCGGCAACCTGGGCTTCAGCACCGGGTGCAGGTCCCGGTCGGTCACCTCGCACACGCTCTCCATAAGGGCGCGGCGGCGTATGTATCCGCCCACAAGGCAGGTGTAGACCGCGTCGTTCAAAGCGTCGTGGAACACAAAGGAATCCGGTATGCCGCAGTACTCGGCGGCGGTGTAGAGCTGAAGGCCGTTTGACTGCCACAGAGTTTTGGAGAAGGCCGACTGTATGTCGTAATATCTCCCCGGGAGCTTCACGTCCACGCCCCAGTATACGCCGTTACGGCCAAGTATCTTGAAGTCGTCCCTGCCCCACTCGGCAAACTCCGTCTCCTCCCCGCACCAGTCCATGAAGGCCCTGACGGCCTCGGGGAAGGTGACGGAGCTCTCAAGGGAGCGCCTAAGCTCCGGCAGGACCCGGGCCCCCGGCGACAGGCGCTTGTGGACCCGGGGCTTTATGAACACGTTGAAGGTGTCCGTGATGGGCCCGCCCAGCTTGTCACAGCGGACGGCGCCGATCTGAAGGACCTCCTCCAAGCGCTCGCCGTACATACCGCTGTTAAATTCCAGGTCCAGTACTATCATGGAAACCCCCAAAAAGCTATCGGAGCATCCGCCCCTACATTTTTGACGCCGCCTCTATGTCCTCCCGGGTGACAAGAGTGAGGTCGCGCTTGTCTATGTCCTCGTCCTTCGCGACCCGGTCGGCCTGGACGCTGACCACGTTTTCAAATACGTTCCTCACGTCCCGGGCGTTGCCGAAGTTGTCGTCCCGCTCCTCGTACAGCCGCGTGAGATACTCCCTGGCCAGCTCCTGGGCCTCAACCGTGAGCTCGTATTTGTTTTTATCGCACATGGAGATAAATATCTTATAAAGCTCCTCGCCGGTGTAGTCCTCAAAGACGAAATACCTGTTGAACCGTGACTCAAGCCCCGGGTTTGAGGAGATGAACTTCTCCATAAGGTCCTCATACCCGGCGACTATGACCACCAGGTCGTCCCGGTTGTCCTCCATGCCCTTCAGGACCGTCTCTATGGCCTCCCGGCCGAAATCGTTCTCCCCGGTATTTGCCGCCAGTGCGTATGCCTCGTCGATAAAGAGCACTCCGCCTATGGCCCTTTTTATGGCCTCACCCGTCTTTATGGCGGTCTGGCCCACAAAGCCGGCAACAAGGCCGGAGCGGTCCACCTCCACAAGCTGGCCCTTCGACAGCACGCCTATGGCGTAGTAGAGCTGGGCGATGAGACGCGCCACCGTGGTCTTGCCCGTGCCGGGGTTGCCCATGAACACAAGGTGCAGGCTCATGGCCGGGGTTGGAAGGCCGTGCTCCTGGCGGAGCTTTCGTATTTTCGCAAGGTTAATGAGGCTCCGGACGTTCTTTTTTATGTCCTCCAGCCCCACGAGCTCGTCAAGCTCGGCAAGGAGCTTGTCAAGGTCCGGCTTTTCCGGGGCCTTCTCCGCCTCGGTCTTGGGGGCGTCGGGGCTGATGGCTCCCCCCTTGGCCTCCATCTCCTTTAAAAGCTTATCCGCCGCGTCCCTCGCCTCGTCCATGGATGATGCAAGCTCGTCGCCGTCTTTACACTTTTTCCCCGTGGTGACGGAGCCGCCGGGGCCCGTGAGGGTCACCGTCAGCTCCTTCTGGAGCCTTTTTATATCGTCAAGATACGAGGCGGCGGGCCGGAGGTTATATTTGTTGAAGTCGATATTCGTGCCGTAGGTCCCGGACTTTTTCTTCTCCATGTTCTCACCTTAAAAATCCGCGTTGCCCACGGTGCGTGGGTGGAGCTCCACGTCGCGGATGTTGGAAACGCCCGTGAGGTACATGACCATCCGCTCAAAGCCCAGGCCGAAGCCGGAGTGCCGGCACCCGCCGTAGCGGCGAAGGTCAAGATACCACCAGTAGTCCTCCTCCCGGAGGCCCAGCTCCGCCATACGGGCCTTCAGCATGTCGAGCCGCTCCTCGCGCTGGCTACCGCCGATTATCTCGCCGATGCCCGGGGCGAGGCAGTCGGCGGCGGCCACGGTCCTGCCGTCGTCGTTGAGACGCATATAGAAGGCCTTTATCTCCTTGGGATAGTCGGTGACGAACACCGGCCGCTTGTAGACCTGCTCTGTCAAAAATCTCTCGTGCTCGGTCTGAAGGTCCGTGCCCCAGTCCACCTTGTAGTCGAATTTGTCGTTGTGCTTTTTCAGTATCTCCACGGCCTCGGTGTAGGTCACCCGGGCAAAGTCGTTGGATACCACGTTGTGGAGCCGCTCCAAAAGGCCCTTGTCCACGAAGTTGGAGAAAAAGGCCATCTCGTCCGGGCATTTCTCCAAGACGGTGTTGATGATGAACTTCACCATCGCCTCCATGACCTCCAGGTCCCCGTCAAGGTCGCAGAAGGCCATCTCCGGCTCTATCATCCAGAACTCCGCGGCGTGGCGCTGGGTGTTGGAATTCTCCGCCCGGAAGG
>CANQUO010000153.1 GCA_947627085.1 uncultured Oscillospiraceae bacterium | reverse complement strand
CGCGTGGACACTCATCACTCTGTAACGGGAGCTCCCGTCGGGGACTACATATCACCCCCGCGGCTCCGGGACGACCTTTCGGCGGTTTTCATCGGAGCCTCGCACCGGCCGGCTCCTCTCTGTGACGATACCCGCTTACTTCTTCCCCTCATCGCCATTTGCCGGTATTATATGCGCAAACGCGCCGTTTGTCAAGGGAAATGTTTGCGCCGGTGTCAGGCATAACACGGGGCGTGGCGGGATAAGCGACGGGAATAAAGACCGATCATCAGTTCCCAGTATCTTCCCCCCCCCCGGGATTTTTGCGACGATACCGTCTATCGTTGATGTGAGTTTTTCACTCTCATAAGCCTGAAAAGCCTGAGCCTTACAAGCTCGATGGCCGTACAGACAAGATACACCGCCGCGCCCGTGAGTATAACCAGCAGTACGCATACCGGCGCGCTGAGCTTCGGGAATGACAGCGTGAACCGCCCTATAAGCGCCTCATACAGCCAGTGATTTATGTGGACGAGATACACGCCCAGTGCCGCCGGGGCAAAGATACCGACAGCTCTTTTCATGATTTTGCCATTTATCTCAAGCCCCGCGAAGAACACCGTCAGCGCCATCCCCTCCAGCAAAACCGTGGGTGAGGTGTAGCTAACATACCGCCAGTCGTCCCCCATGGCGCCAAGCCATGTGAGGGCGAGAGAAACAAGGCAGAGCGCCGCCGCGTACCGTTTTTTCACCCTTTTCACAAAGCCCGACCTGCGCAGAAAGCCGCCCGTGATGTAAAGAAGCGCCAGCCATATCACATTATAACCCGCTCCGATACCGGAAACTATACCGATGTTCATGTCGGAATACGGAGCAAAAAGCGTGACCGACGCGCTGAGTATAAGTACACCGAAGGCCAAAAATCCCAGCGTCCTTTCGGATAAGCTCCTGACGCCCGCCTCTAAAAGGGGCATAAGCAGCATGAGCCCGAAATAGGCCGTCATATACCAGTACCGCCCGGAGGTTACGGGAAAAGCCGACCACAATATGGGGTCCTTCGACACGCCGTGGTTTACGGCAAGCTCCACGAGCGCCAGCCCCAGCGAATAAAACACCACCTGTAACCACAGCCCCGCGGCCCTTCCAATACTCACCCTGGCCCCCGCGCCCACATAGCCGCTTATAAGGCCGTAGCAGTTCACCGCGCAGTAGCAGGCGCACTCCAAAAGCCACGTAAGCTCGAAAACTCCGCCTCCTCCGGTCCGCGTCCTCCTAAGTATGGGCATGAGCATATGCAAAAGCACCACCATGAACATCGCCACGATCCTAAGTAGCTCAATACCCATGTTGCGCCCGGTCCATTCGCGTTTAAGCTCATTCACGGCGCGATTCCCCTCTTTCCGAATGTTTCTCAGGCTTTTCTACACATACATCGGTATCATATCATTTCCCCCGCCTTTTGGCAAGCCTCGGGATTTTTTAAAAAGCCGGAGCTGTGAAAAAGTGCATTTATGCTCCCTTTTTCACAGCCCTGTCAAATTCATCCCGGGAACTGCCTTCCCGTGTGGTCGATGGTGTAGGGTTTTTCAAGTATAAGCTGGCTTATGGGCACTATCTCGTACCCCTCGGAGATGAGGAATTTCAGTATATCCTCCAGCGCCTCCGGCGTGTGCAGGGCGGCGTTGTGAAAGAGCACTATGGACCCGGGCTTCACCCTGCTTGTCACCCGATCGTATATCTCCGACGCCGGAAGGTCCTTCCAGTCAAGGGAGTCCACGTCCCACTGTATCGGTTCGATGCCCATGGAGCGCACGGCGGCGATGACGTGGTCATCGTACTCGCCGTAGGGCGGGCGGAAGAGGGTGGGGCGGACGCCGGTCACGGCCTCTATCTTGTCGGAGCAGGCGTTTATGTTCTCAACTATCTTATCGGAGGCGAGGCTGTTGAAGTGGGCGTGGTCGTTTGAGTGGTTCATCACCTCGTGTCCGGCGTCGTGGAGCTCCTTCACCGACTCCGGGTACTTATCCACCCAGCTCCCCACCACGAAAAACGTGACCTTCACGTCGTATTTTCCCAATATGTCTATGAGCGTCCCGGTGTCCTCGTTGCCCCAGGCCGCGTCGAAACTCAGGGCCACCATCTTCTGGTCCCGCTCCACGCTGTATATGGGCAACTGCTTTGTGTTCGCCGCCGACAGGGCCGCCGCCGGCCGGCCCACTAACAGTACCGCCGCGATCAGCAGGGCAAGCGCCGTAAGGCCGATGCTCATCCTGCGCCGTCCGGTGAGGCTTTTGTACGCGTTTTTAAACTTGTCAAGCATGTTCATCACCCCGCCAAAGCTTATGCCGCGTCCACGCCCCATATTCCCGGCCCGAAAGCGCGAAAAATACGAAAAGCGGCGTAGAACCTCCGATTCATGCCGCTTTTTGTATTGTTTTGTTGTAATTAAAAATCCGGTTATTTTGCCCTGGGCAGGTCCACGCTGAACACCCCCGAGGCGCCGTCGGCGACCTCGTACTTGTCGAACACCACCGTCACGGTGTCGGGGTCCGAGATATAGAAGTCAAAATCCTCTATCCCCATGGCGTAAAGCTGTCCGTCAAAAGATTCGCTCTCCCAGCCCTGCGCTATGAGCCCGTCGCGTATGGCCGAGGTTATATCATAGCTGTCTAAGGCCACGACCTCGTCCAGCGTCAGAAGCTCCCCGCGCGTTAAATCGAATACGGCGCAATCCATGCCCATGTCCATGGCCCCGCCGCCGAAATAACTGTAATCCTGCGCGACGCTCAGTATTTTCCCGTCGTCATATGTGACGCTGACCGTAGTGTCGTCAAAAAACTCGCTCTCCACCGGCGCGCTCACTATGTTCGAGCCGTACATGTCCCTTCTGTCCAACGCCTCGGCCTCAAAGTAGCCGTTGACGAAGGCGTACCCCGGCCAGCTCTCGCCAAAGCGCGGGTATTCATATGTGCTCTCCAGCGGCCCGTCAAACCCGCCCTCCGGGTCCACGGCGTATATGCTCCGCACCTCGAAGGCCGCCTCGCCGTCGCCGGAGCTCTCCCCGTCAAGGCCCGCCCAGAGACGCAGGACCCTCAAGACCGTGTCGGCCTCGTCCACGCCCCAGCACCAGGCCGACACGTCGCTCCCGTGGCTGAAGCCGGCCTCGCCCTTGCCGTCCCAGGTATTTTTCCAGTCCTCAAAGCCAGCCTCGTCAGTCGCGGCGCCGTCTATCTCATACACGGGGTCGCTGAAGTCAAAGTACCCCTCTCCCCTGGCCCAGGTGGCCGTGGGCCGGATAAAGCCGTTTTCCAGCATACGCGCCTCGCCGTAATAACCCGAGCCGTCGGGGTAATCGCCGCCCATGAGTATGTGGTCCTCAAATACGCTCACCATGTCCACGTTCATCCGCGTGAGCTTCCCGTCCACGAAAAGCCATATCTCCGCGGTGTAGGGGCTCTCCAGATCGTATTTGCCGGCGAAATCGTAAAGTGGCTTCCCGCCGCCGGTAAAGAGCATGGCCGGGACGCCGTTTCCGGTGTCGAAAAGCGCCGCGAAGGAGCTGACACCCAGGTTGCTCTCATAGCTCTGCCACTTTACGCGCTGGGCGCAGTAGGCACACCTCTGCTCCAGCACCCCGGCAAGCTCGGCGGCCTGGGCGGCAGTCATGGTTATTTTGTCCGTGTCGCCGATGTAATTGAGCGCCTTGAATATGTCCGGGTCCGGCCTTGTATCGGGCTTCGTCGCCTCGCTCCCGCCGTCCTCCGGCAAGGTCCCCGTGGGCGATGCCGTGTCGGGCTCGGTCCCGTCGCCCTTTTCTCCTGTCAAGCCGCTCAGTATCTCCCCCAGTCCCTTGTGCTCTGAGTTATCTGTCGTGTCCCCGCCCTTCCCGCAGGATGCGAGGGCCAACATAAGCGCCAGCGCCAAAATTATCGCGACTGTCCTTTTCATATCCTCATCCTCTTTTTCTCCGGTCTCCCGGATTTTTTCTGTACCTATTATAGCTGAAAGAGATATTTATTACAATAGTCGCAAAATGTACAATTTTTTTACATTCTCCGCCCCAACCCCGGATATTTTGAAGATTGCTTTTTCCACACTGCGGGTGTAGAATTGGTTTCCTGAAAAAAGGGGGTCTTTATATGTATACTCTGATCGAATTGTCCCTCGCCCTTCTGGCGGGGCTTTTGATGTCGCGGCTTGCCAAGGTCCTCCGGCTCCCGGCGGTGACGGCGTATCTTGTGGCCGGCGTGGTGCTGGGGCCCTTCTGTATCGGCGCATTCCGTTTGAAGGGGCTGGGCTTTATATCCCTGGACGAGGTGGAGAGCTTTGACCTCATCTCCCAGGTGGCCCTGGGCTTCATCGCCTTCACCATCGGCAACGAGTTCCGGCTTGAGCAGCTCAAGCACATGGGCCGTCAGGCCATCACCGTGGGTATTTTGCAGGCCGTCATCACCACGGTCATGGTGGACGTGGGCCTCATCGCCCTGCATTTCATCTCCCCGAAGCTCATCTCCGTCTCCTCCGCCATCACCTTGGGTGCCATCGCGGCGGCCACGGCCCCGGCGGCGACGCTGATGGTGGTGCGGCAGTACAAGGCCAACGGACCCCTCACCAAGCTCCTTTTGCTGGTGGTGGCCATCGACGACGCCGTGGGCCTCATGCTCTTCTCTGCCTCCTTCGGCGTGGCTATGGCGCTGGAGAGCGGCGTTGTCAGTCTCAAGACCATGCTCCTGGAGCCCGTTATCGAGATCGTCCTGTCCCTTGCCATGGGCACGCTCTTCGGCTGGCTCCTCCACCGGTTTGAAAAGTACTTCCACTCCCGGTCAAAGCGCCTGTCCCTGTCCATCACCTGCGTGCTGGCAACTGTTGGCATCTCCATGGCGGAGTTTGACGTGGGCGGCGTCCATATCGGCTTCAGCCTCCTTCTGGTGTGCAT
>CANQUO010000152.1 GCA_947627085.1 uncultured Oscillospiraceae bacterium | reverse complement strand
TGCAAGGAATTCGCCGACGGGAACGGCGCTGACTTTAAGTACTACAAGCCCGCCAGCGACTCCGACGCCGACCGTATCACCATGATCGAGACCGCCATTGACGACGGCTACTCCGTCATCGTCACCCCCGGCTTCGCTTTCGGTAACGCCCTCGGCGCCACCGTCGGCAACTATCCCGACGTGACCTTCATCGCCCTTGACGTGGGCGAGGGCGACCTGCCCGCGGGCTTCACCGTCCCCTCCAACCTCTACTGCGCCACCTATCAGGAGGAGCTGTGCGGCTATATGGCCGGTTACGCCGCCGTTAAGCTCGGCTACAAGCACTTAGGGTTCCTGGGCGGCATGCCCGTCCCCGCCGTTCAGCGCTACGGCTACGGCTTCGTGCAGGGCGTTGACGCCGCCGCCAAGGAGCTGGGCCTTACCGACGTGACCCTCAAGTACCTCTACGGTAACGCCTTCGGGCCCAAGCCCGAGGTCAAGGCCGCCATGGACACCTGGTGTGCCAGCGACACTGAGATCATCTTCGCCGCAGGCGGCAGCATCTATCAGTCCGCCGCCGAGGCTGCTCAGAGCACCCGCAAGAAGATCATCGGCGTTGACGTTGACCAGAAGGGCATCATCGACGGCGCTTACGGCGACGGCATGACCGTCACCTCCGCCATGAAGGGCCTGGCCCCCACCGTCAAGACATTGCTCACTGCCGTCGCCGAGGGCAAGTTCGCCGACTACGGCGGAAAGGTCGACACCCTGGGCCTCGTGTCCGCCACCCCCACCGACAACTACGTACAGCTGGGCACCACCCAGTACGCCGACGGTTTCCAGGAGGCCGACTATAACGCCCTCGTGAAGGCCATGTTCGACGGCACCGTCAAGGTCTCCAATGATATCAGCGTCAAGGCCGGCGACTACGCCACCGTCATAGCCCTTGACGACCAGGGCATACTCGCGTAAATCCATATCCACGCACGTCAATAGAGACGAGGCTCCCGCCTCGTCTCTATTTGGTAAATGCCTTTTGGTAGATACCCTTCAATAATGCAGAAAAGGAGGAAGGCGATTTGGACCAGCAGTACGCGATAGAGATGCTGAACATAACGAAGAGGTTCCCCGGCATCATCGCAAACGACAACATCACCCTTCAGCTCAAGAAGGGCGAGATACACGCCCTGTTGGGAGAGAACGGCGCGGGAAAGAGCACGCTTATGAGCGTCCTTTTCGGCCTATATCAGCCCGAGGAGGGCGTCATCAAAAAAGACGGCGTGGAGGTCCACATCAAGGACCCCAACGACGCCAACCGCCTCGGCATCGGCATGGTCCATCAGCACTTCAAGCTGGTGGAGTGCTTCACGGTACTGGACAACATAATTTTGGGCGTGGAGCCCAATAAGGCCGGCTTTCTTCAAAAGGGCGAGGCGAGGGCGAAGGTCATGGCCCTCTCGGAAAAATACGGCCTGCACGTGGATCCGGACGCCCTTATCGAGGACATAACCGTCGGCATGCAACAGCGCACCGAGATACTCAAGATGCTCTACCGGGACAACGAGATACTCATCTTCGACGAGCCCACCGCCGTGCTCACCCCCCAGGAGATCGACGAGCTCATGGTGATCATGAAGAACCTGGCCGCCGAGGGCAAGAGCATACTCTTCATCTCCCACAAGCTGGCGGAGATAATGGCCGTGGCCGACAGGTGCACCGTCCTGCGGCGGGGCAAGTACATAGGCACCGTGGAGACGAAGAGCACCACCGCCGAGGCCCTCTCGGCCATGATGGTGGGCCGGAACGTCAATTTCCACGTGGAGAAGAAGCCCTCCAAGCCCGGGGATGTGATCCTGGACGTCAAAAACATGACCGTGGCCTCAAAGGGCCACAAGAAAAACGCCGTGAACGACGTGTCCTTCAAGGTCCGCCGGGGCGAGATAGTCTGCATAGCCGGCATCGACGGCAACGGCCAAACGGAGCTGGTCTACGGCCTTACGGGCCTGGAGCCCCTGTCCGGCGGGACCATCGAGCTCTGCGGTAAGGACATAACGAAGGCCCCCATACGCCGGCGCAGTACCGGCGGCATGAGCCACATACCCGAGGACCGGCACAAGCACGGCCTGGTGCTGGACTACACCCTGGAGGACAACATGGTGCTCCAGCGCTACTTCGAGCCCGAGTTTACAAAGATGGGCTTTTTGCGCAGGAAGAACATCCGCGCCTACGCCGAGAGGCTCATCGAGCAGTACGACGTGCGCTCCGGCCAGGGCCCCGTCACAATGGCCCGGGCCATGTCCGGCGGCAACCAGCAAAAAGCCATAATCGCCCGTGAGATCGACAAAAACCCCGACCTTCTGGTGGCGGTCCAGCCCACCCGGGGCCTTGACGTGGGAGCCATAGAGTACATCCACAAACAGCTGGTGGCCCAGCGGGACGCCGGTAAGGCGGTACTGTTGGTGTCATTGGAGCTGGACGAGGTCATGGACGTGCCCGACAGGATACTGGTCATGTACGAGGGCGAGATCGTGGGCCAGCTCGACCCGAAAAAGACCACTCAGGAGGAGCTGGGCCTTTACATGGCCGGCGCTAAGAGAGACGAGGTGATCTCATGAAAAAGCTTTTGAAAAACGACGCGTTCCAGACGCTTATAGCCTCACTTTTGTGCATTGTGGTGGGCCTTTTCCTGGGATTTATTGTGCTTCTCTTCATAAATCCCTCCGGTGCGGCCTCCTCGATAGTGGAGGTCATCAAAAACTTCATGCACTTCTCCTCCGGAAAGCTCCGGCTCAAGAACCTGGGCAACACCTTGGTCAAGACCGCTCCCCTTCTCATGTGCTCCCTGTCGGTGCTCTTCGCCTATAAGGTCGGCCTGTTCAACATCGGCGCCGCCGGGCAGTACGTGGTGGGAAGCGCCGTCAGCCTCTACTGCGCGCTGGCGCTCCATCTAAACTGGCTTTTGTGCATCCTTTTGGCCTTTGTGGCCGGGGCAATCTACGCCGCCATCGTGGGCGTTCTCAAGGCCCTTTGCAACGTAAACGAGGTCATATCCGGCATCATGCTAAACTGGATAGCCCTATACGGGGCCAACACCATCCTGTCCAACGTCAAGGAGCCCACAAGCCCCTACACCCTGCACATCACCGGCGAGTCCCCGAGCTCCCTCATCCCCTCTCTGGGGCTTGACAAGCTCTTCAACAACAACAGCTACGTGACCATAGCCATACCCCTCGCCATAATCATTGCCATAGTCATACTTGTGCTTCTCAACAAGACGAAGCTGGGCTATGAGCTGAAGGCCACGGGCAACAACAAAAACGCCGCCAAGTACGCCGGTATGGCGGAAAAGCGCAACATCATCCTCACCCTCATGATCTCCGGGGCCCTGGCGGCACTGGGCGGGGCCTTCCTCTATCTTTCCGACTACGAGCAGTGGTCCTGCTCCCAGTCCAGCGTCCCCGGCATGGGCTTCAACGGCATCGCCGCGGCTTTCCTGGGCGGGCTCAACCCCATCGGGTCCATACTCTCCTCCTACTTCATCCAGCACATAACAAACGGCGGCGCGTATGTGGACCTGACAAAGTACTCCTCCCAGATATCCGACCTTATCTCCTCCATCATCATCTACCTTTGCGGCTTCGTGTTCTTCCTTAAATACGCCATAAGCTCGCGCCTTGAGAAGAGCGAGGAGAAGAGAGCGCGCAAGGCCATTGCCGATCATGAGAAAGGAGGCGAGGAGTAATGCTGTTACTTTTGCAATACACCATCATATTTGCCTCGGTGCTGCTGTTGGTGGCACTTGGCGGGTGCTTTTCGGAGCACTCCGGCGTTATAAACCTGGGCCTTGAGGGCATAATGGTCATCGGCTCTCTGGGCGGGGCCCTGGTCATGCGCTTTTTCCCCGGCCTTCCCCCCTTCGTCATGGTCATCGCCGTAATTCTTGGCGCTATTTTATTCGGCGTCGCCTACTCCTGCCTTCTGGGCGTGGCGGCCATAAACTTCAAGGCCGACCAGACCATCGTTGGCACGGCCATGAACATGCTGGCCACCGCGGCGGCCACGGTCTTTGTGAAGGCCATGAACACCGCCGCCAACCCCAACGACGTCTCCGCCTCCATCCAGTACATAGAGCCCAAAAAGAGCTTCCTTATAAAAATCGGCGGCTTTGAGTTCAACTGGTTCATGCTGGTGGCCATCGTGGGCCTTGTGGTGGCCTACGTGGTCCTCTATAAGACCCGATTCGGCCTGCGGCTCATGGCCTGCGGCGAGCACCCCCAGGCGGCGGACTCCGTGGGCATCAACGTCTATAAGATGCGTTGGGCCGGGGTGCTCATCTCCGGCGTGTACGGCGGTCTCGGCGGCATATGCTACATCATGGTCAGCGCCTCGGAGTGGAAATTCGACGCCGGCGTCTACGGCTTCGGCTTTTTGGCCCTGGCGGTCATGATCTTCGGCCAGTGGAAACCCACCCGCATAGCCCTTACAGCTCTCCTCTTCGGCCTCTTCCGGGCCCTGGCCAGCGTCTACTCCGGCATCGGTTTCCTGGCCCGGCTCAATATACCCAGCACCGTCTACAACATGCTCCCCTACATAATCTCACTGGTGGTACTAGCCCTGACCTCAAAGAGCTCCAGAGCCCCCAAGGCCGAGGGCATACCCTACGACAAGGGACAACGTTAGTCCCGGGAGGAATCTCATGGAAAGACAGTATCATATACAGCTTCTCCCCGGCGATGTGGGCCGGTATGTCATTCTCCCCGGGGACCCGGGCAGGTGCGAGCAAATAGCGAAGCTCTTCGACGAACCGAAATTCGTGCGGTCCAACCGTGAGTACACCACCTACACCGGCACGCTTTTAGGCGAAAAGGTCTCCGTCTGCTCCACCGGCATCGGCGGGCCCTCCGCCTCCATAGCAATGGAGGAGCTCCACGCCGTTGGCG
>CANQUO010000151.1 GCA_947627085.1 uncultured Oscillospiraceae bacterium | reverse complement strand
GCATAACCCTGGACGACGCCGTGGCGGCGGACCAGGTATTCACCGTGCTCATGGGCGAGGAAGTGGAGCCCAGAAAGGCGTGGATCGAGGAGAACGCGAAATACGCGGTGAATCTCGACTACTGAGAGGTTAGTTTATGGCACATAACAGAGACTACAAGCCCGAGGACATATTGTTCCCGGATCAGGTGATAACACAGTCCGAGCTCGTCCACGAGATGCAGGAGAGCTATAAGCAGTACGCCATGTCGGTCATAGTGGGCCGGGCGTTGCCGGACGTGCGGGACGGCCTGAAGCCCGTCCACCGGCGCATACTTTATTCGATGTACGAGGGGGGCCTTACCCACCAGAACCCTTATAAAAAGTGCGCCACCGCCGTGGGCGATGTGCTGGGCCACTATCACCCTCACGGCGACGCCTCCGTCTACGACGCCCTGGTGCGTATGGCCCAGGATTTCTCCATGCGGGCGCCGCTTATCGATGGCCACGGCAACTTCGGCTCCGTGGACGGCGACCCCCCGGCGGCCTACCGTTATACCGAGGCCAGGATGAGCCGCATCGCCGACGAGATGCTCCGGGATATCGACAAGGAGACCGTGGACTGGGACCCCAACTTTGACGAGACGAGAAAAGAGCCCAAGGTATTGCCCAGCCGTTTTCCGAACCTTTTAGTGAACGGTTCCTCCGGTATCGCCGTGGGCATGGCGACGAATATCCCGCCCCACAACTTAACGGAGGTCATAAACGCCTGCGTGTGCCTTCTTGACGACCCGGAGGCCACCTTCTCAGACCTCATGGGGCACATCACGGGGCCGGATTTTCCCACCCGGGGCATAATCATGGGCCGAGCCGGCATCCGCCAGGCCTACGCCACGGGGCGGGGCAAGGTCACCGTCCGGGCCAGGACGGAGTTTGAGGAGTACGGGCGGGACCACAGGACGAGGATCATCGTCTCGGAGCTTCCATATCAGGTGAACAAGCGCCAGCTTATCAAAAATATCGCGGATCAAGTCAAGGACAAGCGGCTGGAGGGCATTTCCGACATCCGGGACGAGACGGACCGGAACGGTATGCGCATGGTCATCGAGCTCAAGCGGGACGCCAACGCCCAGGTGGTCCTCAATAAGCTCTTCACCCAGACGGCAATGCAGTCCAGCATATCGATCATCATGCTGGCGCTGACGGACGACCAGACCCAGCCGAAAATTTTGCCGCTGAGGAATATTCTCACCGAGTATCTGGCCTTCCAGGAGGACGTTATAACCCGCAGGACGCGCTATGACCTCCGGAGGGCCCAGGAGCGGGCCCACCTTTTGGAGGGGCTGCTCATCGCCCAGGACAACATCGACGAGGTCATACGGATAATCCGCCAAAGCTACGACAACGCCAAGGAGAACCTGATGGCCCGCTTCGGACTGGACGACGTTCAGGCCCAGGCCATATGCGATATGCGGCTCATAGCCCTTCAGGGCCTGAACCGGGAGAAGCTCCAGGCGGAGTACGACGAGATAGAGACAAAGATCGCCTATTATAAAGAGCTTTTGGCCGACGAGGCGAAGATAAGGGGAGTGCTGAAGGACGAGCTTATCGCCATCCGGGATAAGTACGGCACGCCGAGGCTCACGGAGATACAGGATATCGAGGACGAAATCGACCTTGAGGACCTTATAGCCGTGGAGGACTGCGTCTATACCCTATCCAACGCCGGGTATATAAAGCGCATGCCCGTGGCGGAGTACAAGGCCCAGAACCGGGGCGGCAAGGGCATAAGGGCCCAGACGCTTAGGGATGAGGACTTTGTACACACGGTGTTCACCGCCTCAAGCCACGACTATATACTCTTCTTCACCTCCGTTGGCCGGGTCTATCGGAAGAAGGGCTTCAACATTCCCCAAGCCAACCGGTCAAGCCGGGGCACCAATATAGTGAACGTCCTGCCGCTGGAGCCCGGGGAGAAGGTCACGGCGATGCTCCACACATCAAACCTGGACGTGTCGGGCCGCAATCTTGTGATGGTCACCCTTCACGGCACGGTAAAGCGCTTCGGCTTCGACGTGCTGAGGAATATAAGAAATAACGGCCTGCGGGCGCTGAAGCTTGACGAAAATGACGTGCTCATATCCGTGGTCAAGACCCAGGGCCGGGACAATATCCTCATCGCCACCCACGACGGCTACGCCATATGCTTTGACGAGAACGACGTGCGGACCATGGGCCGGGACGCCGTGGGCGTCCGGGGCATAAAGCTCCGGGAGGGCGACTTCGTGGTGGGCGCGGTGAACGCAAGCCAGGGCGGGATGCTTCTCAGCATAACCGAGAACGGCTACGGCAAGCGCACGCCCATCGAGGAGTACGTCCGGGGCGCCGACGGCACGCCTCAGCACCGGGGCGGCAAAGGCATCAAAAACTACAACGTCACCGCCAAGACCGGCAAGATCGCCGGCATCAAGGTGGTTCGGGACACGGACGACGTACTGCTCTTAGCCGAGGACGGCACCATGATACGCACCGGCGCGGAGACCATATCCGTTCTTGGCAGGGCCACCCAGGGCGTGAGGCTCATGCGGGTATCCGAGGGCACAAGGCTCCTCTCCGTGGCCAGAGCCGAAAAGGCCGAGGACTCCGGGGAGACAGATGAGACGGACGAGGAAAATCCCGGTGCTAACGAGGGCCCGGAAGAAATACAATGAATAAAGTGACCGTGTACACCGACGGGGCCTGCTCCGGAAACCCCGGCCCCGGCGGCTGGGCCGCCATACTCATAGCGGGGAGCCACAAAAAGGAGATATCCGGCGGGGAGCCGGCCACTACCAATAACAGGATGGAGCTTTTGGGGGTCATATCCGCGCTGGAGCTCTTGAACCGCCCCTGTCAGGTGGAGCTATATACAGATTCCCGGTACATCGAGCAGGCCATAAACGACGGCTGGCTCGCGGGCTGGAAAAAGCGGGGCTGGCGGCGAAAGGACGGGGAGCTTAAAAATCCGGAGCTCTGGAAGCGCCTTGACGGCCTTCTTATGACCCACGATGTGACCGTCCACTGGGTGAAGGGCCACGCCACAAATGAATTCAACAACCGCTGTGACGAGCTGGCGGTCAGGGAGAGGGAGAAATACGCGCTTAGGTGACGCCGCCGAGACGCGCGCAGGAAACAGGCGAAAACTATTTTTGGAGGTCATCCCATGAAGAACGAAATTTTTCGCGGCGTCGGCACGGCGCTTGTGACGCCCATGAATGAGACAGGCGTGGACTACGACGCCATGGCGAGGCTGGTGGACTACCAGCTTGAGGGCGGGGTCGACGCCCTTATCGTCTGCGCCACCACCGGCGAGGCCCCGACACTCACCGACGAGGAGCATATCAAGACCATAAAGGCCGTGGTGGACAGGGTGAAGGGCAAAATTCCCGTTATCGCCGGCACGGGTTCAAATTACACCGACCACGCCGTGGAAATGAGCCAAAAGGCCCGGGACGTGGGCGCGGACGGACTTCTGTGCGTCACGCCCTACTACAATAAGTGCACCCAGCGGGGACTTGTGGAGAGCTTTTACAAAATAGCCGACGCCACCGACCTTCCCATGATAGTCTACTCCGTCCCCGGCAGGACCGGGGTGAAGATAATGCCGGACACATGCGTGGAGCTTTCAAAGCACCCTAAGATCGCCGGCATCAAGGAGGCCACCGGGGACATGGCCACGGTAGTGGATATCGCCGCCAAGTGCGGGGATGATTTCGCCATATGGTCGGGAAATGACGAACTCGTGGTGCCCATACTCTCCATGGGCGGCTCCGGGTGTATATCGGTGCTGTCGAATATCCTCCCCCGGGAGGCGAGGGCCATATGCGCCAAATTTTTCGAGGGCGACGTCGCCGGCGCGGCGGCCCTCCAGTGCCGGTATAAGGCCCTTATCGACGCCCTTTTCAGCGAGGTCAACCCCATCCCCGTAAAGGCCGCCCTGGCGGCCATGGGCATGATGGAGGACCGTCTCAGACTGCCCCTCACGCCCATGGAGGACGGGCATAAAGCGAAGCTTTTGGAGCTCATGCGCGCGGAGGGCCTGAAGGTATGATAAATGTGCTTGTACATGGCGCTCTTGGCCGCATGGGGAGCATAGTTGTGAACCGTGTGCAGGGGGCCGAAGATATGACGCTTGCCGCCGGCGTGGACGTATATTCCCAGGGCGGCGCGGTATACAAGAGTCTTGATGAGGTCACGGAAAAGGTCGACGTGGTGATAGATTTTTCCTACCACACCCTGACGGAGGGGCTTCTTGACTGGTGCGTGAAAAATAACGTCCCCGCCGTCGTGTGCACCACGGGCCACGACGACCGGGAGAGAGCCGCCATCGAAAAGGCCGGGGAGAGCATACCCGTATTTTTCTCCGCCAACATGTCCATGGGCATAGCCCTTCTGGCGGAGCTTGCCAAGCGCGCGGCGGCGGTATTTCCCGACGCGGATATCGAGATAGTGGAGGCCCACCACAACCGGAAGGCCGACGCCCCCTCGGGCACGGCCCTGATGCTGGCGGGGGCCATAAAGGAGGTCCGGCCGGAGGCGGAGCTCAATCTTGGCAGGTCCGGCCTTGGCAAGCGGGAGAAAAACGAGATCGGCATCCACGCGGTGCGCATGGGCAACCTCCCCGGCACCCACGCCATTCTTATATCCACCGACAGCCAGACGTTGACCTTGAAGCACGAGGCCCACGACCGCTCCCTCTTCGCCGACGGCGCCGTCTCCGCCGCCCGGTTCCTCGTTCCCCAGTCCCCCGGCCTCTACGACATGACCTCCCTCGTCCGCTGAGGCGAGGGAATCAGCGAAATTACATTAAATATTTTTCGCAAGGACATGCGCCTTGCGAAAAATCCCTTTTGTTTTGCGGAGTGTACGGCCCTTCGGGCCGTGCGCGGAGCAAAACGGCAGAAAAAATTTCCGGAATTCCAATTCCGGAAATTTTTTTATCGTTCCCCTGTCGGACAAAGGCCCAAGGGCCTTTGTCCGACAGTTTGTCTACTCCAACAGATTCTCACATAATCTCATCAGTATCGTCGCCGTCTGGGCGCGGGTGGAGCTTCCGG
>CANQUO010000150.1 GCA_947627085.1 uncultured Oscillospiraceae bacterium | reverse complement strand
CCAAGATGAAGCTCATACCGGTGCACGAGCTCATCGAGGGGAAGAAGCTCCTCTTTGTGGACGACTCCATCGTGCGGGGCACTCAGCTTGCGGGGACGGTGGATTTCCTCAAAAATAACGGGGCGAAGGAGCTCCACATGCGCTCGGCCTGCCCGCCAATCATGTACGGGTGTAAGTACTTAAACTTCTCCCGGTCCACCAGCGAGATGGAGCTCATAGCCCGCCGCACCATGAAGGAGCTGGAGGGCGAGGAGGGCTTTGACCACATGGACGAGTACGCCGACGGCACGACTTCGCGCGGCAAGGCCATGCGGGAGCACATATGCAGGACGCTGAAGTTTGACTCCCTTGAGTATCAGACGCTGGACGGGACGCTGTCGGCGGTGGGGATAGATAAGTGCAAGCTGTGCACTTACTGTTGGAACGGACAAGAATAAATGTCTTGTCGACAAAGGCCGTTGGCCTTTGCCGACAATGGGGAACGTGCGGAATAAACTTTTTGAATTTTGCGAAATTCAAAAAATTTATTCCTGCCGTTTTGCCGCGCGCGCCGCAAGCGGCACACTTGCAAAACAAGAGGTAATTTTCGCGACGCGCATGTCGCCGCGAAAATTGATTTGAATTGGGGTTTACGAGGCCCGGAGGGCTTCAATGCCAATTGGAGAAAAATTTAAAGTTTTTTGGATACTGAGAAAGGATGTTTCCATATGAACGACTCCAGATCCGATTTTTACGCCGCGGCGGGGGTGGATATCACCGCCGGGTACAAGGCCGTGGAGCTGATGCGCGCCCACGTCAAGCGCACCGTCATCCCCGGGGCGGACGACGACATCGGGGGCTTCGGCGGGACGTTTGTGCCGAACCTTGCCGGTATGCGTCAGCCCGTGCTGGTCTCCGGCACCGACGGCGTGGGCACAAAGGTGAAGCTGGCCTTTGAGCTCGATAAGCACGACACCGTGGGCATCGACTGTGTGGCGATGTGCGTAAACGACATAATCTGCTGTGGCGCCAAGCCCCTTTTCTTCCTGGATTACATCGCCTGCGGGCGGAACATCCCCGAGAAGATCGCCTCCATCGTCGGGGGCGTTGCCGAGGGGTGCGTCCGGGCTGGGTGCGCTCTTATCGGCGGCGAGACGGCGGAGCACCCGGGGCTAATGCCGGAGGAGGAGTACGATCTGGCGGGCTTTGCCGTGGGCGTCGTGGACAGGGACAGGGTATTGAGGCCCGAGTCCGTGAAGGAGGGGGACGCCATAATTGCCCTTCGGTCCTCGGGGTTACACTCAAACGGCTTTTCCCTGGTGCGGAAGGTACTGGCCGAGTCCGGCACGGAGCTCACGGACAAATTTGAGGAGCTGGGGGACAGGACCGTGGGGGAGACGCTCCTGACGCCCACAAGGATATACGTAAAACCCATATTGGCGCTTTTGGACGCCGTGGAGGTCAAGTCCATCGCCCACATAACGGGCGGCGGGTTTTATGAGAACATCCCCCGGGCGCTCCCGGAGGGGATGGGTGCGAGGATAGATAAGGGCAGCCTTGATATATTGCCCATATTCAAGGTGCTGAGCAGGCTCGGAAATGTGCCGGAGCGGGAGATGTTCAACGTCTACAACATGGGCGTGGGCATGACCGTCGTCGTGGCCGGGGAGAACGCGGACATGGCCCTTCAGGTCCTGCGGGCCGCCGGAGAGGAGCCATATGTCTGCGGCAGTGTGGTCCGGTCGGACAAGAGGATGGAGCTATGCTGACGAAAATAGCGGTGCTTGTCTCCGGCGGTGGGACAAACCTTCAGGCGCTCATTGACGCCCAAAAAAGCGGCATCATAAAAAGCGGCCAGATCGTGCTGGTGGTCTCCAATGTCGGCGGGGCCTACGCCCTTGAGCGGGCGAAAAATGCCGGGATAGAGGCTCTTACACTGCGCAATCGGGACCTTGGCGGTCAGGAGGGGTTCGAAAGGGCCCTTCAGGAGGCGCTTGAGGCGCATAGCGTGGAGCTCATAATTTTGGCCGGGTTCATGAGCATACTGAGCGGGGATTTCACCTCCCGCTGGCCGGAGAGGATAATAAACGTCCACCCGGCGCTTATACCCAGCTTCTGCGGGAAGGGCTTTTACGGCCTCAAGGTCCACGAGGCGGCCCTTTCTTACGGGGTGAAGGTCACCGGGGCCACGGTGCATTTTGTGAACGAGGTCCCCGACGGGGGCCGGATAATCGACCAGAAGGCAGTCTATGTCAAAGAGGGAGACACGCCGGAGGTCTTACAGCGGAGAGTCATGGAGGAGGCCGAGTGGGTGATACTGCCACGGGCCGCCGAGAAGGTATCGAAAGAGATTATGGAGGGAAAAGCATGATCTACGACATCGGAAAGCTCCTCAGCGAAAACACCTACCCCGGCCGGGGGATAATTCTTGGCCGGAGCGTTGACGACAAAAAGGCCGTGATGGCGTATTTCATCATGGGCCGGAGCCAAAACAGCCGCAACCGGGTATTTGAAGCCACGGAGGACGGCATAAGGACGAAGGCCTTCGACGAGAGTAAGATGGAGGACCCCAGCCTTATAATCTACCACCCGGTGAGAGTCCTGGACGGGACCACCATCGTCACCAACGGCGACCAGACGGACACCATCCGGGACCACATGAGGGACGGACACTGCTACCGCCACGGGCTCCACACACGGACCTTTGAGCCCGACGGGCCAAACTGGACCCCGCGTATCTCCGGCGTGGTCACACCGGAGGGGAAATACTCCCTCTCCATCCTCAAGAGCATGGACGGGGACCCGGAGTGCTGTTGCAGGTATTTTTACGAGTACGAAAGGCCCCTTCCCGGCGTGGGTCACTTCATCCACACATATAAGTGCGACGGGGACCCCATCCCCAGCTTTGAGGGGGAGCCGGAGAGGATAGCCATCGAGGCAACTTCGGCCGGGGAGTTTGCCGCCCTTTTATGGGACAAGCTCAACGCGGACAACAAGGTGTCGCTCTATGTGAGCTACATCGACATAGCCACGGGAAAAGCGGACAGCGTCATCATAAATAAGAACGTGTGAGGTGCGAAATGATAGAATTTGAACTTAAATACGGCTGTAACCCCAACCAGAAGCCGGCGAAGATATTCATGCGCTCAGGCGGTGCCCTGCCCATCGAGGTGCTGAACGGCCGGCCCGGGTATATAAATTTCCTTGACGCCCTCAACTCCTGGCAGCTTGTGCGGGAGCTCAAGACGGAGATCGGCCTTCCCGCGGCGGCCAGCTTCAAGCACGTGTCCCCCGCCGGGGCGGCGGTGGGCAATAAGCTCTCCGACGAGCTCAAGCGCGCCTGCTTTGTGGCGGATATCGAGGGGCTTGACGACTCCCCACTGGCCTCGGCCTACGCCAGGGCCCGCGGCACCGACCGCATGAGCAGCTTCGGCGACTGGATAGCTCTCTCCGATATCTGCGACGTGACCACCGCGAAAATAATAAAGCGTGAGGTCTCCGACGGCGTCATCGCTCCCGGCTACACCCCGGAGGCCCTGGAGATACTCTCCGCCAAGAAAAAGGGCGCCTATAACGTGGTAAAGATCGACGAAAAATATATCCCCGAGCACGAGGAGACAAAGGACGTCTTTGGCGTGACCTTCTCCCAGGGCAGGAACGATTTCAAGATAGACTACGACCTACTTAAAAACGTGGTGACGGAGAATAAGGACATCCCGGATTTTGCCAAAAGGGACCTTATAATCTCCCTCATCACCCTCAAATACACCCAGTCGAACTCCGTGTGCTTCGCCTTTGACGGGCAGGCCATCGGCGTGGGCGCGGGCCAGCAGAGCCGCATCCACTGTACCCGCCTTGCGGGCGGCAAGGCCGACACCTGGCAGCTTCGCCAGTCTGAGCGCGTGCTGGAGCTCCCCTTCATAAAGGGATTGGGCCGGGCCGACCGGGACAACGTGATCGACGGGTTTATTAACCACAACGAGGAGGACGTCACCGCCGACGGCGTGTGGCAGCGCTACTTCACCGAGCGGCCAAAATACTTCTCCGCCGATGAGCAGAGGGAGTACCTCGACAAAATAACCGACGTCTCCCTGGGCTCCGACGCCTTCTTCCCCTTCGGGGACAACATAGAGCGGGCCCACAAGAGCGGCGTGAAGTATGTGGCCGAGCCGGGAGGGTCCGTCCGGGACGACAACGTCATCGAGGTGGCCGACAAGTACGGCATGGCGATGGCGTTCACGGGGATGCGGCTATTTCATCACTAATCTGGTCTAAAAGGCCGGGGGCCTTTTAAACCAAGGGGGACGTGCGGAATAAATTTTTGAATTTTGCGAAATTCAAAAATTTATTCCTGCTGTCACGCCGCGCGCCGCCGGAGGCGGCACTTGCGTGACAAAAGGGATTTTTTGCAAGGCACATGTCCTTGCAAAAAATATTCAAATTAAAATTTGAGCTCAGAAACTACGCTCTGGGGAGGAGATTATGAACATTCTTGTTGTTGGCGGCGGGGGCCGCGAGCATGCGATAATCAAGGCCATTAAGAAAAACCCGGCGGTGGATACGATATACGCCCTTCCCGGCAACGGCGGCATCGCCGCGGACGCGGTGTGCGTGCCCATCGGCGCCACGGACATCGAGGGGATAGTCAAATTCGCATCAGGAAACGACATAGATTACGCCGTGGTGGCGCCGGACGACCCGCTGGCGTTGGGATGCGTGGACGAGCTTGAGAAGATAGGCGTCCAGGCCTTCGGACCTAAGAAAAACGCCGCCATAATCGAGGCCAGCAAGGCCTTTTCCAAGGCGCTTATGAAAAAATACCACATACCCACGGCGAAATTCGAGACCTTCACCGACATGGATAAGGCCCTGAGATATGTTGACAGCGTGGGCGCGCCCATCGTGGTCAAGGCCGACGGGCTGGCTCTGGGCAAGGGCGTCATAATAGCCCAAAACCTTGAGGAGGCGGAAACCGCCGTGCGCGACATGATAGACGGCGGCAAGTTCGGCAAGAGCGGCAGCCGCGTCGTCATCGAGGAATTTCTTACAGGTCCCGCCCTCCGGGTACAGATCCAGTCCACACCGGACACGCTCCCCCTCCCGGGCCAGAT
>CANQUO010000149.1 GCA_947627085.1 uncultured Oscillospiraceae bacterium | reverse complement strand
CCTTCATATATGTATGCTCCCCCTATCTCGACAGTGTTTTTTCTTTTTCACTGTCTACTTTAGGGGGAGCATATCAGGTAGAACCGGGGGTTTCTTAAATGTACCAAGAATAATCTCCGCCCCTCCCACCGGGAGGGGCGGAGCTTTATAGTTATCCGAAAAATTCAAAAAATCCCCTTGTTGTATTTAAACTGGCCGTAGAGCCCGACTAAAAATCCGCCGACGCAGGTCACAAGAGCGACGATATCCGCGATATACTCGCTCCAAAAGGTCATGACAAAAAAGGAGACGACGAGGCCCGCGCCCATAATGACGATGCCCGTCCCCACCACCCGGCCGTACTTGGGAGCGTCCTCCTCGGTGACACGCCGGCGGTTATACCAGTGTACTGTACTTATATTTCCCTTTATGTTCGCAAGGCCAATGGCTATTGCAAAAAGTCCCAATACAAGCTCTACGATGCTTTTCATATTTGCCCTCCCTAAAAGTAAAATAGGTCCTCAAATTTCCTATCCAGCGCCACGCAGAGAATAAGCGCCAGCTTTGCCGTGGGGTTGAATTGACCCGTCTCTATGGAGCTTATGGTATTCCGCGACACACCCACGAGCTGGGCAAGCTGGGCCTGGGAGAGGCCCTTCTCGGCGCGGGCCTCCTTCAGACGGTTTTTAAGCTTCAGTTCTTCATTCATGATGCCGCTCCATTTAATCTTATCATAAAAAACACAAGGACCGTGAGAAGCATCAGGAAGAAAACGCAGGCGAGGTAGAGGTCGGATTTTCGCCTTGCCTTAGTAAATCTCACAAGATAACTGGTCCCTAAAATGCCAAAATAGATTATCCAGGGACTGCAGAGGATGATATTCCTCATCCGCATCGAGAGTACGGAGACAAGACAGCATAACGCGGCGCCCACCCGTGCGGCGACGCTGTTGGCCTCGGTAGCTATGCTCATCTCCGCCAGGTCCCGATTTTTGTTGTCACTACGGCCCTTTGCTAAAATTTCTTCTTTGTCCATCAGCGCGCCTCCTGACAAGTTTTATTGTCATCATTATAGCGCCGCCAAGTAAACTTGTCAACAGGTTTTGCAAAGTTTTCTTTGCTTTTTTGGAGGACAGCGGATAATCAGAGCAGGGAGAGAAGCTCCTCCACCGCCGATGCCTCCGTGGCCCAGCTGGTGGCCAGGCGGATCACGGTATGGCCGTTATCAAAAGGCTCCCAGAAGGAGTACCGGACCTTGCCGTTAAGCTCCGCAAGCTTTGAGTTTGGCATTATCACAAACTGCTGGTTGGTGGGGGAGTCGATTGAGAGGGCGTATCCGCGCTCCAAAAGACCGGCCTTCAGGCGCATGGCGGTTTTTACGGCGTGCTCCCCCAGCTCAATATAGAGCCCGTCGGTAAAGAGGGCGTCAAACTGCACCCCGCACAGCCGCCCCTTTGCCAAAAGGGCCCCGCGCTGTTTTATGAGCGTCAAAAAATGCTCCGGCGCGCCAACGGGAAATACAAGGGCCTCCCCGCAGAGGGCCCCGCACTTGGTGCCGCCGATATAAAATACGTCGCACAGGCGGGCGATGTCGGGAAGGCTCAGCTCCGCGCTCTTAGCGGCAAGTCCCGCGGCCAGCCTCGCCCCGTCAAGAAAGAGGGGAATGCGGCGCTCCCGGCATATTTCCGATATGGCTGTAAGCTCCGATAAGGTGTACAGCGTCCCGTACTCCGTGGGGTGGGAGACGTAGACCATGCCGGGGAACACCATATGCTCGTGGTTCGGGTCGGAGTAGAAGCCGTCCATAAAGACCCGAAGCTCCCCGGGGACTATTTTCCCGTCGCGGTGGGGAAGCGGCAGGACTTTGTGGCCGGTGAACTCCACGGCCCCGCCCTCGTGGGCGTTTACGTGGCCAGTGACGGCGCTGACCACCCCCTCGTAGGGGCGCAGGAGGGAGCCGACGACCAAGGCGTTGGTCTGGGTGCCGCCGGAGATAAAGTATATGTCCGCCTTCGGAGCTGAGCAGGCGGCGCGTATCTTCATTTTAGCGCTCTCGGAGTACTCGTCCGCCCCGTAGCCCGGCTGGCTTTTGAGGTTCGTCTCCACCAGCCTGCGCAGTACCGCCGGGTGAGCGCCCTCGGAGTAGTCGTTTTCAAAATACAGCATGGTATCACCTTTTTTCATAAAATTATGGGGACTACGTGAAAAAACCGGCGGGCAAGCGACCCGCCGGTTTAAATTATTGTATTATTTTTTCTTCTTTTTCGTGGGGGCCTTAGAGGACGATTTCGAGGGGGAGGCGAGGGACGTAGTGGCCCGGACCTCCACCGTGGCGTCGTAGCAGGAGAAGAGCTCCTCCACGTTGCCGGGTATCTGCTTTTTCGTAAGGAGGCTGACCACCGGGACGATCACAAGTCCGCCCACCATGGCAAAGACGCCGGAGTAGAGGGAGTTTGTGAACACGAAGCCCAAGAAGCCTCCCGGCATACCGACCCAGCCCAGGGAGATCATCAGCTGCGCGATCTCAAGGCCGCAACCGAAGATGAAGCTGGCGACAACGCCGGACTTGGTGGTCTTTTTCCAGAAAAGCCCGTAGAGGAAGGGGGCCAGGAACGCTCCCGCCAGAGCGCCCCAGGAGATACCCATCAGCTGTGCGATGAAGGTCACCTTGCTCTTGGCCTGGACTATTGCGATAACGGCGGATATGACGATGAACACGGCGATGAAGCACCGCATTATGAGCATCTTTGACTTCTCCTCAAGCCCCTTCTTTTTGCGCATGGGGGCGATGAAGTCCAATGTCAGTGTGGAGGAGCTTGTCAGCACCAGTGACGACAGGGTGGACATGGAGGCGGAGAGCACCAAAATGAGCACTATGGCCATCAGAAGGTCCGGGAGAGTGGAGAGCATGGAGGGTATGACGGAGTCGAAGCCCTGAGCGCTGACGGCCTCCTGAGTGGTGAAGAGCCGTCCGAAGCCGCCGAGGAAGTAGCACCCGCCGGCCACCACAAGGGCGAAGAAGGTGGAAATCACGGTGCCCTTTTTGATGGAGCCCTCGTCCTTTATGGCGTAGAACTTGCCCACCATCTGGGGAAGGCCCCAGGTGCCGAGGCTTGTGAGCATAAAGACGAAGAAGAGATACACGGGGTTGGGCCCGAAGAAGGAGGCGTAGGCGCCGGGCATCACGTCGGACTCCACCTTGGCAAGCTCCACGATGGAGCCCATGAGCCCGCCGTTCTGGCTGAGCACAGCGGCGATGACCGCCACGATGCCGAATAGCATTATGACGCCCTGAATGAAGTCGTTGACCGCGGTGGCCATATAGCCGCCCACTATGACGTAAACGCCGGTGAGCACCGCCATGACTATGACGCAGTAGGCGTAGTCGATGTGGAAGGCCATCTCAAAAAGCCGTGAAAGGCCGTTGAAGAGGGAGGCGGTGTAGGGGATGAGGAATATGAAGGTTATGGCCGAGGCCGCGATGGTCAGCCCCTGGGAGCCGTAGCGGTGGCCGAAGAAGTCCGGCATGGTCCTGGAGCCGATGTGCTGGGTCATTATCCGGGTGCGCCGTCCCAGAATCACCCAGGGCAGGAGCGAGCCCACAAATGCGTTGCCCAGACCTATCCAGGTGGAGGCAAGGCCGAAATTCCAGCCGAACTGTCCGGCGTAGCCCACAAAGACCACGGCGGAGAAGTAGCTGGTGCCGAAAGCGAAGGCTGTGAGCCAGGGCCCCACGTTGCGGCCGCCCAGAACGAAGCCGTTGACGTCCGTTGAGTGCTTCCGGCAGGCCAGTCCCACGACCACCATCACCGCGAAGAATATCAGTATAAGCGCGATCTTCAAAAACATGGCGTTCCCCTCATTTTTATTTATTCAAGGTAAAACATATGGCGGCACATAACGTCACGTACCGCCATAATATTACACTTATTTATGTATTCTGTCAAGAAAAAATTCGCCGATTTGCTGATTTGCTGAAATGAACGGACATTATTCCGCGGCAAAGACGTCGTCCCGGAGCTTTTCCCAGTCGTCGGGGTTGTCCACGTACCACTTGGGGCAGATCTTGCCCGTCACGTCGTAGTGGCGTATGATGTCGTCACGTGATAGGCCGTACTCGCCGGAGAGCCACTTTAGAAGCCTTATGAGAGATGAATAGGTGGCGTCGGTGAATTTGCCCGTGTCGTCCGGGTGACAGCACTCGATGGCGACGGTGTCCACGTTGCGCTTATTTGAGCAGTAGGATATTTCGCTTAAGGGCACGCACTGTATTATCTCGCCGTCGAGGCCGATGACGAAGTGACTGCTGGCGGAGGTCTCGTGGGTCTTGGCCAGATTCGCAAAGTAGTTCCTGTTCTGCTTGGCGGTGGTGTTGGGGTTGCCCACGTAGTGGACCACGATGCCGTTCACCGTCTCCAATGGCGTGCCGGGACGGGAGTACTCGTTCACCGGCAGAAGGTCCTGCTCCACCCACTCAGGGACAGGGGGGTTCTTGTTTCCGGGGGTTTGGAGGGGCTCGCTCTCCTTATTTGGGTCGTCCTCCGATGCGTGGGAGACGGATATGAACACGACAGCCAGCGTCACGGCGATGAGCAGTATGAGAATGGCGGCGAAGATGAGAAGCTGTGTGCGGTTCTTCCTCCGCCGCTCGTATTCGGCGATGGCCCTCCGGTTGACCGCGTCCTCCCGGGCGTTTACGTTTCTGAGCTCGCTCTCCCAGTCCTTCATGCGCTTTCATCGCTCCTTTCGGTGAAATCTGTCTTAAATATACATCACCAGTGCATCAAAAAAGCATCATTTGACAAATTTTTTACACGAAGCTCCCAAAAAGCCACTGCCCCGGCGGCGGCGACGTTAAGGGAATCCACCCCGTGGGACATGGGTATCTTCAGAGTGTAGTCGCATTTTGATATGGTGCGGCCCGCAAGGCCGTCGCCCTCGGTGCCGAGAACTATGGCGAGCCTTTCTTCCGCACCGGGTCTGGGGTCGTCGATGGGTATGGAGTCCTCCGTCAGGGCCATAGCCGCCGTTTTGAAGCCGTGGGCGTGAAGAAGCTCCATGCCCTCCTCCGGCCAGCCGTCAAGATACGCCCAGGGGACCTGAAAGACCGTGCCCATACTCACCCGGGCGGCCCGGCGGTTCAGGGGATCACAGCAGGTGGGCGTCAGGAGCGCCGCGTCCACACCGAGGGCCGCGGCGGAGCGGAATATGGCCCCGATATTTGTGGCGTCCACCAC
>CANQUO010000148.1 GCA_947627085.1 uncultured Oscillospiraceae bacterium | reverse complement strand
AAGGCCCCGGCGTCAATGAGCGCCCGGGCGTCGTCCACGGTATAGGGCCGGGCCCTTCCGGCGCACCCGGCCAAAATCGACGCAAGCAGTAAAAATATAAGTAAATTCTTTTTCATTTTCTATTCCTCCATGTCTCTCAGTATAAGATATTCCTCCGGCTCCATCGTGTGCGTCCGCAGAAAATCCGCCCACCTCTTGTAGCCCGAGGAGGTGAAGTGCACCCCGTCTCCCGTGAGCTCCGAGGGGAGCTGGCCGTCGGGCCCACGGTATATGCTGGCGGTATCCAGCAGGACCACCCGCTTTTCTTCGGCTATGCGGGCGATGGCCTCATTGAATTTGTTCACGTTCTTCGTGCTTATATATGGGGAGATGTCAAAATCCCTGGCCTTTTGGTCGTTTACTGGCGGCATGGTCTGGAGGTATATCACCGCCTCCGGCTGTGCCTCTATCATCCCGTCCACAAGCTCCGACAGGGCGGCGGAATACGCCTCCTCCTGGTAGCCCAGCTCGTTTATGCCCAGCATAAGGTAGACGGCCTTGTACTTTTTCACTCTGAGGGTCCCCAAAAGCGTCGTTTTCTCGCCGCCGATGTCAAAATAGGCGTATTTGCTGTCGTCCGCCCGAAAGACGTTCATCCCCCGGTGCCAGTAAAAATCCCCGTAGGCAAGTCCGCCAAAAAGCTGGAGCCCCTCGGTCCGGGAATCGCCCAAAAACACAGCCCCGTCGAACCACTCATCCGCCACCCTTTCGCGTTCCCCCAGGGCCGTGCCGAACTCGTAGCTGTCCGCCCCCGTCACGGGCACGGTCTCCGGAGGCGCGGTTTCCGATGGTACGGCCCCAGACGGCGCGACGCCCGAGGGAGACGCCTCCGAAGGAGACGGCGGCGCGGCGGACCCACGGGACGCCCCGGGCGAGGTCACGTGCGGGGCCCCGGAGCCCACGTCCGTCCCCGGAGACCGGGCGTTAAAATGGGAGCACCCGTATATGACCCCCGCCGCCAGCAGTCCCGAGCAGACAAAAAGGAGCAGTACAGCCCCGAAGCGCGGGAGAAATCCCGCGAGACACCCCCGCCTTTCCCGGGCATTTCGCCCGTGTCCGACAGCAACTTCACTCAAAAAATTCGCCCCCTGACCGGGAAGTACCGCGTCAAGGGGGCAAAAAAGGTGCGCAGCGTTAAGCTCCGCACCTGAAAATGTCCGTACCGGATTGTCGCGACACAATTTCACAACATACAAAAGTACGCTGACCGGAGCAGACATTTTTGCCGGGATTAGCAACGTATACTTCCTGCGTAAATAGTTTTTATGTGAAATTGTGTCGCATGATTATGTTAACATAATCTCCATAGGTTTACAATAACAAAGTAAAAACAAAAGGTAACAATTTTCCGTCAAATTGAAAATCCTTATTTCCCGCTGTCCCCGCTGAAAAACGCCACGCCCACCGCCCCGGGTCCCACGTGGGTGCCGATGGCACTGCCGATGGCGCAGACGGGAAGCTCGCCGGTCCGGCCCTTATAAAGCGCCTCGCTGTCGCGTATGTACTTTTGGAGCAGCGCGTCGTCAAGGCCGCTGTACGCCAGCATATAGGGCATGTCAAAATCGATCCCGCCGCTCTTCTCCACGAAGCTCATCAGCAGGTTGTTGCCGTTTTTCGATCCCCGGGCCTTGCCCGCAAGGACCACCTCACCGTTTTCCACGGACACCACCGGCTTTATGGACAAAAGTCCCCCGGCGAAGGCCACGGTGGGGGAGATACGGCCGCCCTTTTTGAGATATTCCAGGGTGTCAAGAAGCGCCAGCACGCGTATATCCCCGCGCCGCTCCTTAAGCGTGCGCGCGATCTCCCCGGCGCTCAGCCCCCGGTCCCGGAGCCGCAGAGCGTAGAGCACTAAAAGCTGTTGGCCGATGCTCACGTTCTCGCTGTCGACCACGGTGACACGCCCGCCAAACGCCTCCGCCGCGACGGCGGCCCCGCCGCAGGAGCCGGAGAGCTTGGAGGATATGGCGATGTATACCGCCTCGTCCCCCGGGCAGAGCGCCTTTTTGAACGCCTCCTCATACTGAAAGGGCGTTATCTGACTTGTGTGCGGAAGCTCGTCCGTCTCGATGAGCTTTTCAAAAAATTCCCTGTTCGTCAGCGTCACCCCGTCAAGATATTCGGTTTCGCCGAATACTGTGGTCATGGGGATGACCTCCACCCCCAGCATTGAGGCGCGGTCCGGGGTGATGTCCGACGCGGAATCGGTAATGATTTTTACTGCCATGCTGTCCTCCTTAGTATTAGCGCACAGTGTGCCAAAGCGCCTGAGACAAAGCGCCTTGGCGGCGCGCTGTCCCGGGTAAAACTGATTCATGCCCGGCTTGAGCCGGCAGGAGAGCCCCGGCGTACCGCCGGCGCTGTCCGCAGCTCACTGGGCGGAGTTCGCGGTGCTTTCAAATTCTGCGGCGGCCTCGGCGATATCGGCGCCCTCGCCGATCTTTTTCAGCATGTTCCACCACGCGGTGCGGGCGCTGGCCCAGCCGGGGGTGACCTGATAATAATCGCCCATATACTCCCGCAGGAGAAAATATTCGCTCATCAGCTCGTCGTTCTCGTAGATGTTGGGCACATCCCGCACCGGCCAGAAGGTGGTGGAGAGCACCGTCTGGGTGTAGCGGTTGGTGTCCTCCGTCAAAAACCGGATGAAGGTTTTTGACGCCTCGGTACGCTCGTCGTCGCCGCTGTCAAAAATCCCGAAGCCCCATATCCCGCTTGGCAGGTCGAATACGCCGTCGTTGGTGGGAAAGGCCAGAGGGAAGATGTCAAATTCCCGGTTGGGGTTGCTGACGGTCTGGGTGATCTCGTTGCCCACGTTCCAGCAAAAGCACATGGCGAGCTGTCCGTCGCAAAACCGCGCTATGTTGTCCGCGCCGACGGCGTCCCCGGCGAAGGCGATGCCGTCAAGCTCCCTCAACAGCTCCAGGGCCCTGATATTTTCAGGACTGTTGAAGGTATACCGCGTGTGACCGGCGTCGGTGAAGGAGCCGCTGTACAGGTTGGCCACCAGGGCGCGGGTGCCCTGGTCGCCGGCCTGCCCGCCGCAGAATACCTCGCCCACACGTTCCACGCCGTAGGCGCGCAGGGCCTTGACCGCGGCGACGAAGCCGTCCGTAGTCCAAGTGTGGTTTTCCTCGTCCACATACTGCCACGCGCCCGCCGCCTCCATCAGGTCCCGGTTCACCGCCATGCAGTGGGTGGTCATACAGACCGGGTAGATGTACCGGGCGCCGGCGGTGTCACGGCACGCCGCCGCCACGGAGCCGTATATCTCCCCGGCGGCCTCGCTCTCCCACAGGTCACCCAGATCGGCCATAAGCCCCCGGGCGCCCCAGTTGGCCAGGAGCCGCTCGGGCCCCTCGAATACAAGATCGGGCGCCTCGCCCCGGGCAATGGCCGACTCGATCTCGTCGTCGCCGGTCTCGTAGCTCAGGACGCGCACCGAGACCCTTATCCCCGGGTGCTCCCGGTGAAAGGCGGTGACCATGGAGGACACGGTGTTCCCGCTTCCCCAGCCGCCCACGGGATAGACCCACAGCTTCAGCTCCAGCTCCTCCGTCTCGGACGCGCCCGTACCATCCGAGGCGCCGTCCCCGCCCGGTACGGGCTTTCCGCAGGCGGCAAGAAGGACCGCCATTATGAGCGCCAGGGCAAACAGCCGTTTCATTCTCTCAGCTCCTTCGACCCGTCGTAGGTCATGAAAAGTATTTTTTCAAAAGCGCCGTCAACGCGTCGATATCTATCGGCTTGGCCGTGTGGCCGTTCATGCCGCAATCAAGACAGCGTTGCACGTCGTCGGAAAAGGCGTCGGCGCTCATGGCGATGATGGGCACCGCCGTGGCGTCGGGCCGGTCCAACGCCCGGATGGCCCGGGTGGCCTCGTAGCCGTTCATCACCGGCATACGGATATCCATCAAAATCGCGTCGTAATGCTCCGGAGGGCTTTCCCGGAACAGGTCTACGCAGACCTTCCCGTTTTCGGCCCGGTCCAGGGTGAGGCCCTGTTCGGACAAAAGCTCCTCCGCGATCTCCCAGTTGAGGTCGTTGTCCTCCGCCAACAGCACCCGCCGGCCGTCAAGCTCCCGGCCGCCGCGGGCGTCTGCTTCCGACGTCTCCTCGCCCTCCGCGCAATACCGCTTGAGGCCGTAATAGAGGGTGGAGCGGAACAGCGGCTTCGGTATCTCCCCGTTTATTCCGGCGGCCCTGGCCCTATCCTCCACCTCGCTCCAATCCGCGGCGGTGGTCAGCAGGATCACCGGGCCGTCTCCGAAAAACTCCCTGAGCCTCCGGGCCGTCTCGATCCCGTCGATGCCGGGAAGCCGCCAGTCCACCAGGACGAAGGGGTAGTCGCCGCCGGTCTGGCGGCGGTACTCCGCCGCCTTGTCGACGGCCGCCTCGCCGCTGAGGACCCAGTCCGCCCGCATGCCCAGGGACGAAAGCGTCCCGGCGGCGCTCTCACAGAGCGTCTCGTCGTCATCGACTAAAAGCAGGTCCCCGGCGGGGAGCGTCAGATACGCCTCCTGAGTGAGCGCCTTTTCCAGATCAAGCGTCACGTGGAACTCGGTGCCCGTGCCCAGAGCGCTCTCCACCTCGATGGAGCCGTTCATGGCGTCGATTATATACTTTGTGATGGCCATGCCCAGGCCCGTGCCCTCGGTTTTCTGCACCCGGGTGGAGTCCTCACGGGAGAAGGACTCAAAGATATGCCCGATGAACTCCTCGGACATACCGATGCCGGTGTCCTTCACCCTCAGATGTACCCGGACGTGGTCGGCCCCGCGGGGGGAGGGCTCCTCATACAGCACCGCGCAGACGCTCCCGCCCTCCGGCGTGAACTTGACGGCGTTGCTCAGAAGGTTCAGCAGGACCTGATTTAAACGGACGCTGTCGCAGTAGACCCGCTCCGTGGGTATGTCGTATATGTACACGTCGAACCGTTGCTTTTTGGCGTTCACCAGGGGCTGCACGATGTTGACGACCCCCTGCATGGCCTCCTGGAGGCTCATCTGCTCCATGTGGAGCGTCAGCTTTCCGCTCTCGATCTTGGACATATCGAGGATGTCGTTGATAAGCCCCAGAAGGTGGTGGCTGGACAGGGATATCTTCTTCAGGCAGTCCCGTACCTGCTCGGTGTTGTCCAGGTTGGCGCTGGCAATGGCCGTCATGCCCACTATGCCGTTCATGGGCGTGCGGATGTCGTGGCTCA
>CANQUO010000147.1 GCA_947627085.1 uncultured Oscillospiraceae bacterium | reverse complement strand
AAAAGCTAGCGTCCCCATCAAATATTTTTCGCAAGGACATGCGCCTTGCGAAAAATCCCTCTTGTTTTGCGCAGTGTATGGCCCTACAGGCCATGCGCGGAGCAAAACAGCAGGAAACAGCCACGAATAGGCCCGCAGGCCTTTTCGTGGCTGTTTTCGCACGCTCCCTTTGTCGGGAAAGGCCCCCCGGGCCTTTCCCGACAGTTTAAAGCGCCTTATCTCTCGTATAAAACTCATACACCGTCATGGACCTCAGCGACGCCCCGGCACGGAATACGGGGCTTGTGAACTCCGGCACGTTCACGGCGTTTGGCACAAAGCCGGTCTCCAGGCATATGCCGCAGTAGGGCCCCAGCTCCCGGCCGCACTTGCCGGTCTCCTTCTTCTTGCCGGGGTCGGTGTACAGGACAAGCGCCGGCATGTCCGTATAGGTCCGCATCCCGCGCCCCTTGTTGTAAGCGTAAAGGTCCGCCACGGGCTTGCCGGACTCCTGCTTATCCAGAACGTAAAACTCATCGTATATGGGGTTGCGCTTCATGGGGAAGTAGCTCCCGTCGTCGGATTTGATGGCGTCCCTGACACAGCGCAGATATGTGAAATCCGCCGGGGTGCCCTTCACCGGCGTGAGCCCGCCGCAAGGTATGGCCTCGCTGTCCCGGGTGGCCCGGTATGAGGCGCCGATCCACAGGTCGTGGTCGCGGACGTCCCCGGTCCCCGTGAGGTCGAAATAGGCGTGGTTTGTGGGATTGAGCACCGTGTCGCCGTAGGTGGTGAACTCGTACTCGATGGTCAGCCTCGACATGTCGTCGAAGCTGTATCTCACCTCGGCCTCCACGTCGCAGTCGAAGCCCACGGTGTCATGGTCATAATATTTAAGTACCACGCTCTCGCCTTCTATGTGGCCGCTCCAGAGCTTCTTGCCGTAATCGTCTGCGGCCCCGTGGAGGAAGTTTTTCTTCTCGTTGCACTGAAGCTTAAATTCCCTGTCGCCGATGGTGAATTTCCCCCGCTTTATGCGGTTGGCACAGCGCCCTATCACCCGGCCTGACCGGCCGAATCTCTCGATGCGCTCCCCGGACTCACATCCCAGGACCACGTCCCCCAGCTCGCCGTTCCGGTCCAGCACCACCACGGAGTGGATAGTCGCGCCGTACTCGATGATCTGTACATACTCGCCCTTCTTGTTGGCGAGAGTGAATCGGCGCACCTCGCGCCCGTCCTCAAGCCTGCCGTAGATGTCAGATGTGATCATTTTTCCCTTTCCTCGCAATCAAAAAAATAAAATATATACAACGCGATTTAGCGTAATGACGTAACTCTTCCGCTCCGAAATTGTATTATACTACGAAACACGGAAAAATCCAGTACTTTTTCGGTGTTTTCACAGCTTTTCCAGTTTTGCCCGAAAAGCTATGCTCCGGGAGGTATCGATTCCGTCAAATTTGATAATGTGCGCCTGTCTGTCCGTGTCCGCGCCAAGAACGGTGCCCTCCCCGAACACGCTGTGCCGGACTCTCGTCCCCTCGGGCAGCGTCTCCGGCGGCTCGCCGGTGCCCAGGCGCGCGCCGGAGGCGGCGATGTACTCCCTGGCCTCCCGGATAAGCCCCTCGCGCGGCGGCCGGGTGTACTCTAAAAGCCGGCTGTCTATGTCCAGCACGAATCTCGACGGGTACCTTGGCGAGCCGTCCAGCCCCCGTCCCTCGGCCATGGTGAGATAGAGCCTTTTCTGGGCCCTGGTGGCCGCCACGAAGGCAAGGCGACGCTCCTCCTCCATCTTCGGCCTTGTGTTGGCCCGCTTCGTGGGGAACACCCCCTCGTTCATGGAGCACAGGAAAACGTAGGGAAATTCCAGCCCCTTGGCCGCGTGGACGGTCATCAGCTTCACCTTGTCTCCCGCGTCATTGGCGTCCTGATTTGTAAAGAGCGCCACATGGGCAAGGTACGTCTCGATGGTCCCCTCCTCGCCGCAGGTGAGCTCGTAATCGTACACCGACTGCTTAAGCTCCGCCAGATTGTCAAGCCTCTCCTGGCTCCCCTCGGTGCGGAGCATCCGCTCGTAGCCGGAGTCGTTCAATATGGCGCTGAGCACCTCGGATATGGGCCTCTCGGCGCAGGCGGCGGAGTAGGAATCTATAAGCGCGATGAACTGCCCCGCCCTGGTGCCCCGGAAAAGCTCCTCCTCCCTGCAGGCCTTCAGCGCGTTATAAAGCGTCACGCCCTCATTCGCCGCGTATTCCCTCAGCCTCTCCATCCTTCTCCGGCCCAGGTTCCTCTTGGGCACGTTGGCTATCCTCGTAAAGGACAGATCGTCCTGATACACCGCCATCCGCAGATATGACAGCGCGTCCTTTATCTCACGCCTATCGAAAAACTGGGTCCCGCTGTATATGGCGTAGGGTATCCTCGCCTTACCGAATACCTCCTCCAGCTCCCGGGTGACGTAGTGGGCCCGGTATAGTACCGCCATATCCCCGTAGCCCACGCCCTTGGCCCGCAGACTCTCTATCTCGGAGGCTATGAACGCCGCCTCGCCCTCGGTGTCCCCGGCGCTGTGGACCAGCACGCTCTCCCCGTGGGGGAGCCGCGGGATGAGCTCCTTTTTTATCCTCGCCTCGTTTTTGTCGATGAGGGAATTCGCGGCGGCCAGTATCTCAGGCGTGGAGCGGTAATTTTCCATCATCATTACGGTTCTCGTCCCCTGGAATTTCCTGTCAAATTCCAGAAGATACTTCACGTCCGCTCCCCGCCAGGTGTATATGGTCTGGTCCGGGTCCCCCACGATGAAAAGATTCCCGTGGTACCCCGCCAGCGCCTCCATGAGCTCATATTGGAGCGCGTCTATGTCCTGGAACTCGTCTATCATTATGTATTCCAGCCGCTTTTGCCATTTGAGCCTGATATCCGCCCTCTCCCGGAAGATGTGGAGGGTGAATTTTATAAGGTCGTTATAATCCAGGGCGAAGCACTTTTTCTCCTGGTATAGATACCCGTAAAATATTATGTCCCCGGCCGCTCTCGCCTCGTCGTATTTTTTCTTCAGCGTATCCAGGTCCTGGTCCAGCATGTCCTCCACGTAGTCCGGCTCCTTGAAGAGCTTTCGTATCTCTATCATGTCCCGGGCGTTTTTGAAGGTCATGTCCCGGAGCGTCAGCCCCCGCTCCTCATAGATCACCGACAGCATCCCGTTTATGTCGGAGTTGTCGAGGACCAGAAAGCTCTTGGGGTACCCCGCCGCGCTTATGTCCTCCTGCAGGACCGTGACGCAAAAGCCGTGGAAGGTGTTTATGTGCCCCGTGTCGTCGTCCCCGGTAAGGGCGTGGATGCGCTGGCGCATCTCGTTCGCGGCCTTGTTGGTGAAGGTCACGCACAGTATATTTGAGGGCGGTATGCCCAGCTCCGTGACGAGATACGCAAACCTCCTGGTCAGCGCCCCCGTCTTTCCCGAGCCAGCCCCGGCGATGACCCGCACCGGTCCCTCGGTGGCCGTCACGGCCTCAAGCTGAGCGGCGTTCAGCCCCTCAAGGATTCCGGCCATCACATCGCCCCCTTCAAGACCCCTTTAAGGCCGCCTCATTTATGTAACTATTGTATCACTTGCGCCCGTCGATTTAAATATATAAATCCAACAAAAATAAGTGTCTCATTTGAGCCAAAAGCACAACTTATGTTTCGCCTCCCCAAAAAGCCCCGGCTTATCACTCCAAAGACGTAAAAAAACACATTGTATTTTTCTCCATTATAGTGTATAATGTGTGTAATCGCGCGAAAAACGTAATTTGCGTTACCTACCCTGAAAAAATTTTGGCGGAGGCGTGTAAAATGAAAAAACTTCGTGAAAGAAACGGCCTTTCCGGCTGGCTCATCGCACTTTTCCTGCTTATATGCGCGGGGCTGGTGTGCGTGCTCGTGGCCGTCAGCGTCCAGGACAGGAGCCTTGAATATGACCGCGCCGTAAAATTCGTCACCTCCAATATTACCGTTGATACCCTCGGCTCCGTGCCGAAGGTGGAGACGGAATTCATAAAGGACTACGGCGAGCACGTATTCATCGCCGCCCGGTATAAAATCGAGGTCGAGGGCAAGCCCACGGTCTCCGGCAGCTACCTTCTGGACATCTCCGATTCCAGCCAGCAGGTCTACAACGTCTCCGAGGAATTTGAGTACGACTACGACTACAAGTCCGCGGCCCACCGCTTCGCCCTGGACTGGGCCGTCCGGTAAAAAGGTCTAAACACCGCCCCTATGACATAAGCTTTGGTGTCAAGCTTATTCGGGAGTGGTGATATTGAGGACCAACATCGAGGAACGGGCCGTAACCCTGGCCCGGTACATAGTCGAGAACCGCGCCACCGTCCGCGCCGCGGCCGCCAAATTCGGCGTCAGCAAGAGCACGGTACATAAGGACCTCTCCGACCGCCTCCGGCGGATAAATGAGACGCTTTACGACGAGGTCAAGGAGATACTTGAGCTCAACAAGGCCGAGCGCCACATACGCGGCGGCATGGCCACAAAGAGGAAGTACAAACATATTTAGCTTTCAAAGGCCCTGCCTTTGAAAGCTAAGAAGGAAACGCGGGAAAACCCCGAACGGAGCCAAAATTCCGTCCGGGGTTTTCTGCTGTCACGCCGCGCGCCGCAAGCGTGACTTTCACCGGGCGTGCGTACCCGAAAAATATTTTATAAACGCCGTAGGGGGCGGGCGTTTTGGTTTGCCGCGTCATAGTAATGGTTGAGAACATTTTAAAAAGGGGCAGACCGTTATGGAACAAATAAGACCCGCCCGGTTCTTTCTGGGCGCCAATACACCTCACGGCTTTTATTCACTTTACGACGGCTTCACCGACAAAGAAAGCGACCACCTTTTCATACTTAAAGGCGGCCCGGGGTGCGGAAAATCCACCTTTATGAAGAAAATCGGCGCGGCCTGCGAGGACGCGGGACATTTCGTGGAGTACATCCACTGCTCCGGCGACCCGGACAGCCTGGACGGGGTGTACATCCCCGCCCTCAATGTGGCCTACGTGGACGGCACCTCTCCCCACGTCATCGAGCCGGAGCTGGCCGGGGCCCAGGCAAGCTACATAAATATGGGCGCCTTCTACGACTTACAGGCGCTCATATCCCGCCGGGAGGCCATCGCCGCCCTCACACGCGAGTACAAGGGCCACTACGACCGGGCCTTCGGGCTCCTTAACGGCGCGGCGTCCGTCAAGCTCCCCCGGCCCCCGGAGGATGCCGTCCTCGCCGCCGAGCGACGCGCCCGCAACCTCATCCGCCGGGAGGTACGCG